>JAQWIO010000041.1 GCA_029248845.1 Polaribacter sp.
AAAGGAAATGCATTAAAGAAAGTGCAAAGACTTTTAAGTATTACCAAAGAAGAAACACTTGTCTTTGGAGATTATCACAATGACATAGAAATGCTAAAAGAAGCCGATTTTAGCTTTGCAATGAAAAATGCCCACGAAGACATTACAAAAATTGCAAATTATACTACAGAAAGTAATGACCATTTTGGGGTAGAAAGGATATTGTCTGATTTAATAAAAAACAACGAAGTCTGACAGATGCTTAATTTGTTAATAAATGCTGACCTACAGAAATTACATCGGTTTTTAAACCATTTAATTCTTTGAGAATAGCAATCGTGGTTTCAAATTTTTTGGCAATAGAGTACAAAGTATCTCCTTTTTTTACCCGATAATATTTTCCAATAGTATAGGTAGGTTTTACCACTTTTTTTGTGTCCTTTTTAATTTTAAAATCTTTTCTTTTTATTTTATCAAATTTGAATAATTTATAATTTTCTATAATTGATATTAACTTATTAGGATATTTTTTATCTGTAGCATACCCAGCTTTCTTCAATCCCCTGGCCCATTTCTTATAGTCCTCTAATCTGTATTGAAATAAAAAGGAATATCTTTTTCTTTGGGTTAAAAACTCTGAGTGATCGTTATAAGAGGTCTCAACGTATTGATACTTTCGGAAACACTCCCCTTTTTCGTCGTCATCATGATAGACTCTTTCTCCCTTCCATTTAGCATGGCATTTTATTCCGAAATGGTTGTTAGATTTTAAAGCTAATTCGCTTCTTCCTCTTCCCGATTCTAAAATTCCTTGTGCTAACGTAATGCTTGCAGGGATCTTATTTTTATGCATTTCATTAACAGCCATCGGAGCATATTTCCTAATATATGCCAAGGTTAATTTGTTTAATTTTGGATTTTTTTTGAGTAATTTCTTTGTAAATTCTTTTTGATTTACAGAGGGTAATTTTTTGGGCTTAGTTTCATTTAAAACAACTCCTGGGTTTTTGGAATGATGACGCACACTTTTACCTGAGCCACAGCTTTGTAAAAACAATAGAATTAGCGCGAAAAATAAAATTTTTAACTTCATGAAACCTTAATTATTTCCTGATTTTTATCTTTTAACTTTTGATTAAACCCTTCTATTCCCTGAATTCCTCCTGTATGAATTGCTAAAATTTTGGCCCCTTCTTTAAACCATCCTTTTTCAATTAAATCCAAAATTCCGAAGATCATTTTACTTGTATAAATAGGGTCCAGTAAAATAGTTGTTTTCTTTTTAAAACTATTAATAAAACGTACTAAATGTTCATTATATTTTGCATAACCTCCAAAGTGATAGTCTCCCATTAAATTCCAATTACCACTCTTAGTGGTAAGCTTTTTTATTTCTTCTGATAAAAAAGCTCCTTTTAAAGCAGGAAAACCTAAGATCTTCTGATGTTTTTCTGCAGAATGGATCAATCCTGAAATAGTACCTCCAGTACCAACAGGTACACATATATAATTGAACTGTTGATCTCCTTTCATCAAAATTTCTTCACAACCTTTAACCGCTAAACTATTAGTTCCTCCCTCTGGAATTAAATAAAAATCATCCCATTTATTATGTATGTTTTCAATAAATTCTGGAGAATATTTTTGTCGGTACTGTGCTCTCGAAACAAACTGAAACTTCATTCCATTATTGTAAGCTTCTCTTAAGGTTGCATTTTCTTGTATGGTTTTATCAAAGTTTTCACCCAGTTCCTCACCTCTAATTATTCCCATTGTTTTAAATCCGAACAATTTACCAGCTACTGCAGTTGCAACAATATGATTTGAAAATGCGCCTCCAAAAGTGAGTAATGATTTTTTTTTGAGCTTTGTTGCCTCTTGGATATTATATTTTAATTTTCTGAATTTATTTCCTGAAACAAAAGGATGAATCACATCCTCTCTTTTAAGAAAAAGACTGACCTTTTTCTCCTCCAAAATTGGAAGAAAAACTTGTTGATTTTTAGTCGTTGTTTTTAAGTTGAAATTCATGATGCGTCATTCTATTTAGAAAGGAAAATTTAATTGAAATTTACCCTCGTCAAAATAAAGTAATTACTATAAAAAATTAGAGATTGCATCCTCTAACTTTTCCCAATCATCCATTAAACTATCTAATAATTTTTTCTTTTGCTTATATTTTTCAAAGAAATTTGGTCTTGCAGAAACCTCTTCATAATTCTGCGCTAACTCTAAATCTATCTCAGTAATCTGTGCCTCTAAATCGGCAATTTCAGTTTCTATTTTTGATCTTTTGTTATTTAGTTTTTTTACTTCTTTTTCTTGGGCTCTAGTAATTTGATGTGCTCCCTTTTTATTAAATATCTTATCAACTTTTACAACAGTCTTTTTTTCTGCTTCTCTAAGGTTTTCAATTTGATGTTGTTCTAAAAAATAATCAATATCTCCCAAATACTCTTTAATCTCTTTATCTTTAAAACCATAGACTGTTGATGTCAATCCTTGTAAAAAATCTCTATCGTGAGATACTAAAATTAAGGTTCCCTTAAAGCTTTGTAAAGCTTCTTTTAAAACATTTTTAGAGGCAATGTCTAGATGATTTGTTGGTTCATCCATTATCAACACATTAAATGGTGCTAACAATAATTTACACAATGCCAATCTATTTCTCTCTCCTCCAGAAAGCACTTTTGCTTTTTTATCTACAGCATCTCCACCGAATAAGAAAGAACCTAACATGTCTCGAACACGCATTCTGTTTCCATCAGTTGCAGCATCTTCCATGATTTCTAAAACCGTTTTTTCTGGCGGTAAATGTTCGGATTGATTTTGAGCAAAATATCCAACTTCTACATTATGACCGAGTTTTAAATGACCTGTAAAAGAGATTTCACCAACCATCATTTTTGCCAACGTAGATTTTCCTTGTCCATTTTGACCTACAAAAGCAATCCTACTATTTCGCTCAATTAATAAATCTACATTTTCTAACACCTGTTTTTCACCGTAACTTTTACTCAATCCTTCTGCTTCAAAAACAATTTTCCCTGGTTCTTTAGAGATTGCAAAACGAACATTCATTGCTTGGTTATCATCTTGATCAACTTCTATCAGCTCAACTTTGTCTAGTTGCTTCATTAAAGATTGTGCCATAGATGCTTTACTTGCCTTTGCTTTAAACTTATTGATCAGATGTTGTTTTTGCTTAATTTCTTTTTCTTGATTTTTCTGAGCTTGTAATTGCTTTTCTTTAATCTCTGCTCTTAATAATAGGAACTGTGAGTATGGTTTTTTATAATCATAAATTTGACCTAATGATATTTCTATGGTTCTGTTAGTAACGTTATCTAAAAACATTTTATCATGAGAAACCAATACGATAGCACCAGGATACCCTTTCAAGAAATTTTCTAACCATATGATAGATTCTATATCTAGGTGGTTTGTTGGCTCATCTAATAATAAAATATCATTATTCTGTAAAAGTAGTTTTGCCAATTCAATTCGCATTCTCCATCCACCAGAAAAGGTGTCAGTTAGTTTGTTGAAGTCTTCTCTTTGAAACCCTAAACCTTGTAAAATCTTCTCAGTATCTCCCTGGTAGTTGTAGCCTCCAAGAAGCTCATAACGTTCAGTAAGATTTGTTAAATCAAGGATTAATTGACTATAAGCTTCACTTTCATAATCTGTTCTGATAGCGAGTTGTTCATTAATAGCATCTAGCTTTACTTCAATTTCTTTAATTTCCTCAAAAGCTTGATATGCTTCTTCTAAAATAGTTCTTCCTTCAACAAAATCGATATCTTGTCTTAAAAAACCAATTTGTACATCTTTATCAAAAGCCATTGTACCACTACTTTCTATATCTTTAGAAAGCACTTTTAAAAGTGTAGATTTTCCAGCACCATTTTTACCAATGAGACCAATTCGATCTCCTTTATTTAATTTGAAAGTAATTCCTGAAAATAAATCAGTTCCCATAAAGGAAACTGATAAGTTATGTACGTTTAGCATGTAATGTAATAATTATTACTTAAATAAAAATTTAAAATTTTATATTTACAAAAGTATACAAATTTATATTCTATATGTTTAAAAAGGGAGGCAAGTTATATAGTATTTTTAAAGCTAGATGTCCAAAATGTAACGAGGGAAAGTTCTTTAAATTTCCGATCTCTTATAATCCTCGTAAGGTTACCAAAATTTACGACCACTGTTCTAATTGTAACTTAAAGTATATGATAGAGCCTTCTTTTTATTTTGGAGCAATGTATATTAATTACGGAATCACAGTAGCTATATCTATTTTTATTTTTTTAATATCTACATTAATTTTCGATATTAGCTTATTACAAAGTTTTGCTGCAATCATTTTTTCACTTGTAATATTAGCGCCTTTAAATCTTCGTTTATCAAGAATAATTTGGATACATATCTTCGTAAACTTTGATTCAAAAATATCTTAAAAAGTTAATTTTCAGCTATTAATAAACAAATAGTATTACAAAATACATAATTAATATGTATCTTTAGTTGGCCTTATAAAAATTTTTATGAGAAAAAAAAGATATATATTGCTATTGTTCCTTTTGACAATAACGCAGATTAATTGTCAAAAAAAAATAGATTCCCATAAGAGTATTATTGCAAACACTTCTGATAAAAAATTAAAATTAGAGATACTCGATAGCTTATTTAATTTTTATAAAAAAACAAATAATTTCGAAGAACAAGAAAAATCCTTGTTAAAAGCATATAATTATCGGTTTTTATTTACAAATACAGATTATAATTATGCAATAGATTCTTCGCTGTCTAAATTTTATTCTAGTTCTGATTTAAAAAAATCTAATCAGTTTTTACAGGAGGCAGCTGTCATTCAAAAAAATAGTACTAAAAACAGAATTGATTTTCTAGAATTTAGAACCGCTAAAGCAAATTATTTATTTAAAACTGGTAAGATTAATAAAGCTATTGAGATCTATCTATCTTGTTTAAAGGTTGCACAAAAAAAGGGAGATTACATAAACGTTATTAACATTAACAAAAACCTTTATGAAGTTTACAAAGTAAAAAATGATTTTAAAAATTCTTTGAAATATTTTGAATTTTACAATACAGAAAAAGAGGCATTTTTTAATTTTAAAAAAACAAATACAATTTCATATTATCAAACACTATATGAAATTGAAAAGAAAGAATTAGAAATATTAAAACAGAAAAGTGACATTAAAGTTCTTGCTGCTAAAAATAAAGTTAAAATACAATGGATGCTTTTTGGGGGGATTGGTTTAATTTTAATTTTTGGTTTTTCCTTTTTGTATAGAAATAGAGTGTACCATAAAAATAAGAATAAGTTGAAAACTTTTTTTACACAGAACTTATTGATATCACAAGATAAAGATAGAAAAAGGATATCCAAAGATTTACACGATAGTTTAGGGCAAACTCTCATGCTTGTAAAAAATAATATTTCAAATGAAAACAAGAATGCAAAAGACCTGTTAAATGGGGCAATCGAAGAAGTAAGAACCATTTCTAGAACTTTACACCCATATCAATTAAAAGAAATAGGAATTACATCGGCAATTAACTATCTTGTTAGTCAACTAAACAAAAATTATCCTGACACGTATATATTTGGAGACATCGATAATATTGATGGTCTCTTAAATAATGACCATGAAATAAATTTATATAGGATTGTTCAAGAATGCTTTTCCAATATCATAAAACATGCAAAGGCAAAATCTGCAAAAATTGATTTAAAAATAGTTCAGAATAGAATTATACTAGTTTTACAAGATAATGGTATTGGTTTTGATTTTTCAAAAAAATTAAAAAACCCACAGAGCTTAGGACTTAAAACAATCAAAGAAAGAATCCGATTAATAAACGGAAATCTATTCGTAGAAACGAATGGTAAAATTGGTTCTAAATTTAAAATAACAATACACACTATATGATGAAACCATCTATATTTATTGCAGATGACCACCCTATATTAATAAAAGGATTAAATGATCTTCTTTTAGAAAAAGGATATGACATCGTTGGTTCTGCTACAAACGGACAAGCTGCTTTAAATTTTATATATAAAAATGTACCAGATATTGCAATTTTAGATGTTGAAATGCCTCTTAAAACAGGAATTGAAATTGCAAAAGAGTGTTTAAAAAAGAATCTTAAAACAAAAATTATTATTATTACAATTCACAAAGAAGTTGAATTATATATGCAAGCAAAAAAACTTAATATCTATGGCTATCTATTAAAGGAATTTGCTTTAGAAGAAATAGACAAGTGTATTCAATCGGTTATATCTGATATTCCATATTTTAGTGAAGAAATAAAAAAAATGTTAGGATACACTGTTGAGTCTAAAAAAATATTTAAAACTCTAACCTCAAATGAAATGAGAATTTTAAAAAAAATTGC
>JAQWIO010000077.1 GCA_029248845.1 Polaribacter sp.
CTTCAAAAATTCAACCTTTAGACTTAAACAGAGATAAATGGACCCATCAACAATTTGGAAATAAAGATTTTCTTTTAAATGTAGTTGATTACTTATTAGACGATGTTGGCTTAATAGAGTTAAGAAATAAAACGTTAAAAATAAATATTTTAGACAAACAAAAAGCGTTTAAAGAGCGACTGTATTGGCAGTTTTTTAATGTCATTTTTCCACTGATTTTTTTACTTTGTTTTGGAGTTCTTTTCTCTTTTTTAAGAAGAAGGAAATACGCTAGGTAGTTTTGGTTGCTTTCTCTATTTTAGAGTATAATAAGAAATAACTAGTAACACTAAAATACCTACTCAAAAAATTAAAAGATCTTAGAAATTAAATTTCTAGTAAATTATCATGTGTAAAGGTATACCCTAAAATTTCTTGCACTTTTTTTGAACTTATAATTTTCCATTCATAAACTTCATTCTCTTCAAATTCGGGAAGTTCACAATCAGCACTTAATTTTGCTATTGTATAAAACTCTCTTCTTGTAGGATGGTGGTTAGAACAGGCATTAAATGTTTGAGACCAACAATTTTGATTGATAATTTCATGAATAATCGCTATACAATCTTCTTTATGAATCATATTCACAAATCCTTTGGGTTGAGGAATTTTTCGTCCATTATTAAACCAATTGGAAGGGTGTCTTTCACCACCAAATAAACCTGCAAAGCGAAGTATTGTAGTTTCAAAAAAAGTATTCTCTCTAAATAGGTTCTCAATTGTTGACAATGGAGTATTTAAAATTTCATCATCTTCAGTCATTACTTTATTTGCCCTAGCATAAACGGAAGTAGAACTGATAAAAATTACTTTTTGAATACTAGAATTTTCAATTTGAGCGATTAAATGTTCAAAACCATCAATATCTTTTGAAGTAATTGCTATGATTAATATATCTGTATATAAAAAATCGTCAAATTCTTCAAAAGAAGATATATCAACAATAAACGGCTCAATATTATTATCTTCTAAGAGAGCTAATTTTTCTTCTCTTGTAGTGGAGCCTTTTAAAGAATATCCTTCATCCAATAAAGAAATTGCTAGTGGTTTCCCTAACCAACCACACCCTAAAATACTAACATTTCTCATCACAACAGTTTTCTTCTTTTACCACTTTACAGGAAACTACTGCTAACAAAGCTCCTAGAATTGGAGCGGTAATATACATCCATAAATGTTGTAAATTACCCGAAACAAATGCTGGAGCAATAGAACGTGCAGGATTCATAGAAGCATTTGTAATAGGACCTGCAAACATGGCTTCTAATAGCACTACAGCTCCGATGGCAATCCCTGCAACTGCGCCAATTTCTTTACTACCTGTAGAAACATTTATGATAACAACCATTAAGAAAAAAGTTAATAAAAACTCTAATACAAAAGCACGCCAAACATCTACTGTGGGAATAGTTGCTCCAAGAATTTCACTTGTAGGAAACAGAAACAAAAGAATTAAACTTGCTGCAAATGCTCCTAAAACTTGAGCTAAGATATACTTTGGTACTTCTCCCCAAGAAAACTTTTTAGCATATGCAAAAGCAATAGAAACTGCAGGATTAAAATGAGCTCCTGAGGTTTCACCAAAAGCATAGATCATTGCCATTACAATTAACCCCCAAGTTATTGCAATCCCTACATGCGTAACATCACCGCTAGTAACTTCATTAATTGTCATCGCGCCTGTTCCACAGAAAATCATTGCAAATGTTCCAATAAATTCAGATATATATCTCTTCATAAGTCTATAAAATGAATACAAAGATACAAACCCTTACTTTAAGTTTTTGTTAACGTTTCTCGTTTTTTGAAATTGTAATTTTGATTTTGTAATTAAAACATCCCACGATTATGAAAAAAAATATATTTTTATTATTTATTGTCGCCTTTACTTTTTCAGCAACTGCTCAAATTAAAACGCCAGCACCAAGCACTTTTCAAAAAGTTGAACAAAAAGTAGGTTTAACTGATATTACATTAGAATACTCTAGACCTGGAGTAAAAGGAAGAAAAATTTTTGGTGGTTTAGAAGACTTTGGAAAAGTATGGAGAACTGGAGCAAATTCAAATACAAAACTTACCTTCTCTACAGATTTTATGGTAAATGGTAAAAAAATAAAAAAAGGAACCTATGCGCTTTTCACAATTCCAAATATTGATTCTTGGGAAATCATTCTGTATTCTGATGCTTCAAACTGGGGAACTCCAAAAAAATGGGACGATACAAAAGTAGCTGTAAAAGTGCGAGTTGTTCCTCAAAAATTACCAATGTTAATTGAAACATTTACCATTACATTCGATAAGGTCACAAATAGTTCTGCTGTTATAGGCATCATGTGGGAAAACACATACATAGGTTTGAAATTTGAAACTCCAACTGATGCGATGGTTTCATCTAATATTAAAAAAGTAATGAAAGGGCCAAGTGCTAAAGACATGTATAGTGCTGCTGTGTATTATTTACAAACTGGCAATGACATTAAGCAAGCACAAACTTGGATTGACAAAGCAGTCAAGATGACTTCTAATGCACCCAAATTTTGGT
>JAQWIO010000081.1 GCA_029248845.1 Polaribacter sp.
AGAATTGTCACCAAAGTGGAAAATGGGGTATTCATCTGGTTATGACGTCAAAGGAGGTGCGTTTACATTTTCAAGATTCAATTTTTCTAGAGATTTAGATAGTTGGCAATTTAATTTTAATTGGGTCCCTTTTGGTACAAACTCTTCTTACACCTTCTTTATCGGAATTAAATCATCTATTTTATCAGATTTAAAATGGGACAAAAACAAACCACCAGACCGAAGATTATTTTAACAATTAAGAATTGAATTAAAAGTATGAAAAAAATCATAACAACTACCAAGGCTCCGGCTCCAATAGGTCCTTATAATCAGGCAATATTAAGTGGGAACACACTATATACTTCAGGGCAAATTGCTACCAACCCTAAAACGGGGGAAATTGTTTTATCTTCAATCTTAGAAGAAACAAAACAAGTGATGGAAAATCTTAAAGAAGTCTTAGCTGCAGCTGAAATGACTTTTGAAAACGTAATTAAAACATCTATATTTATAACTGACATGAACAACTTTGAAGAGATAAATACCGTGTATGGAAAATATTTTAATGAGGAAACGGCACCTGCAAGAGAAACAGTAGAAGTAGCAAACCTACCTAAATTTGTAAATGTAGAAATTAGTGCTATTGCTATTAAATAATTCTAACTATTTCTGATTATAAAAAAACCTGATAGTTAAATAGCTATCAGGTTTTTTTTATTTTTTTGCTCAATGATTATAATGAATCAGCATATTCAATCAAATCTACAATTTTAGTAGAATATCCTATTTCATTATCGTACCAAGAAACTACTTTTACAAAGTTGTCGTTAAGAGCAATCCCAGCGTTTGCATCAAAGATTGAAGTACGAGTATCTCCGACAAAATCTTGAGAAACAATTAAATCTTCAGTATATCCTAGAACACCTTTCATTGGTCCGCTTTCAGAAGCTGATTTCATTGCTGCACAAATTTCTTTGTAAGAAGCTGGTTTGTCTAACTTTACAGTTAAATCCACAACAGAAACATCCATTGTTGGAACTCTAAAAGCCATCCCTGTTAATTTACCATCCATTGCAGGAATTACTTTACCAACTGCTTTTGCAGCACCTGTAGAAGAAGGTATAATATTATGAATTGCAGAACGACCACCTCTCCAATCTTTCATAGAAGGACCGTCAACAGTTTTTTGAGTTGCAGTTGCAGCGTGAACCGTTGTCATTAATCCTTCAACGATACCAAAATTATCATTCAAAACTTTCGTTATAGGTGCTAAACAGTTAGTTGTACAAGAAGCATTTGAAAAGATCTTTTGATCTGCTTTTAATTCTGTATTATTTACACCCATTACAAACATTGGTGTATGATCTTTTGAAGGTGCAGACAGGACAACTTTTTTAGCTCCTGCTTCTAAGTGTTTTCCGGCAGTTTCTTCTGTTAAGAAAAATCCTGTAGATTCTATAACGTATTCAGCTCCAACTTCATTCCATTTTAGATTTGCTGGATCTCTTTCTGCTGTAATTCTTATAGCATTTCCATTAACTACTAATTTTCCGTCTTTTACTTCTACTGTTCCATCAAATGCACCGTGTACAGAATCATATTTTAACATGTAAGCTAAATAATCTACTTCTAATAAATCGTTAATAGCAACAATTTGTACATTTTCTCTTTTTACAGCTGAACGAAAAGCTAATCTTCCTATTCTTCCAAATCCGTTAATTCCTATTTTAATCATTTTTTTATTTGTTATTATTATTATGTGGTCATGATATCTGACACTCGAATTAATTCCTTATTTATTTTTGATTGTCCTTTTATAGCTTTTTCTAGTGGAGTTAGTTGTATTTTATCGCTTGACAAACCAACCATAAGATTAGATTTTCCTTCAAGTAAACTTTCAACAGCTTTTACACCCATTCTACTTGCTAGAACCCTGTCAAAACAAGAAGGAGACCCTCCTCTTTGCATGTGTCCTAAAACTGAAACTCTAACTTCATATTCTGGTAAGTGCTCTTCTACATAATCCTTTAATTCAAAAACGTTTTTACCAATTTTATCACCTTCTGCTACGACAACAATACTAGATGATTTTCCCGATTCTTTACTTCGTGTTAATGATTCTAAAAGCCTATCTAAACCTAAATCTTCTTCTGGAATTAATATTTCTTCAGCTCCTGCTCCAACCCCAACGTTTAGGGCAATATGACCAACATCTCTTCCCATTACTTCCACGAAGAATAATCTATTGTGAGAACTTGCTGTATCTCTAATTTTATCAATTACATCTACAACAGTATTCAGTGTGGTATCGTAGCCTAATGTATGTGAAGTTCCAAAAATATCGTTGTCAATAGTTCCTGGGATTCCAATTACTGGAAAATTAAATTCTTGATTAAAAATCAAGGCGCCTGTAAAAGTACCATCACCACCAATACATACTAATGCATCAATATTTGCTGCTTTTAGAGAATTGTATGCTTTTAACCTACCCTCTTTAGTTCTAAACTCTACAGACCTTGCGGATTTTAAGAAAGTTCCGCCTTTATTTATGATTCCTTTTACACTACGTGCATCTAAATCTATAAAATCTGCTTCTATCATTCCTTCATAACCACGATAAACTCCAGAACATGCGATTCCATGAAATGCACACGTACGGACAACTGCTCTTATTGCTGCGTTCATTCCTGGAGCATCTCCTCCAGAAGTCATTACTGCTATTTTTTTTATTTTTTTCATAAATTCAAGCGTAAAATTAATGCTTTAAAACCATTTAAAATAATAAAACTACGAAATCGTTTTAGGCTAATTCGTGCAATTATAGCTGAAAAAATTGAAGGTTTATTTTCTTAAATTTCATTCAACATGATAATCGATTTATAAGTATAATTATTACAAATTTATCAATTATAAAATGGTATTGATAACATTTTTATTCACAAATAATAATAAATTATTATTTAAAATAACATAAAAGTGTATAATCTTTACAGATGGTCTTGAAAAGGATGTTCTATTTTTTTTTCACTATTTTGTTTAATAGTCCAGAAAGGGTATTAAAATTAACTTGGTAGGACAAACCAACTCCTTGAGTATACCCTTCTTCTTCCGTAGAATATTGAATTTCGTTTTGTCTATTAAAAATAACTCCTCTAAAGTTTCCTTCTTTATTTAATAAAACTTCAACTTTCACCTCACCAACAACACTAGATTGAGTTTGAGCCCCAATTGGAACTCCAACCTTTCCATTAATTATAACTTTATCGCCTAATTGTGTACTTACAGAAACATCAACTTGATTGTCTATGTTTAATCTGTCTATATCATTTCCATTATTTCCTTGTTGATAATCTAAACCTAATTGAAATTTATCTTCAGGGGTGCTCAATAAACTAGAAAAAGCTGCTGCTACGGCACTGGTAGCAGTACTTGAAATAGTAGCACCTGCATTAAAATCTAATTTATCAGGATTTACAAAATTACTAAAAGCAAGTAATGAAATAAATTGTGTCGTTTTTTCATTTACATTATTATCATTTAAAACAAACTCTAATTCACTTGCAATAGTAGGATCTACATTTGTTAATTGTATATCTAAATCTTGTTTAGAACTGAACAAGCCTCCAGTGATTCTTGTCACTAAATCTACTTCAATTTTTCTGTTAGAATTAAAATTTTGTAGTAAAACTCCAGGGTTTGCCTTGGCCTTATATATTGCTGTAACATCTAAATTTGCTTCAGATGGGTTTCCATTCCATGAAACTGCTCCTCCCTTTCGAATTAAAAAAGGTTTGTTTACGATACCACCATATTTAAAATCATAGACTCCATTATTTATGATATAATCTCCAAACATATTAAACTTACCTCGAGTATTTATTTCTATCCTAAGATTTCCAGACCCATTACCAGTTAACTGACTCCCATTGACCTCATCTATCACCACTTGGGCTGTAGCCTCTTTGGTCACCTCTAAATCTACATTGAGCGAAAGCCCTTTGACAGCTTCTAAAGCAACTTCTTTTTGTTTTTCTTTATACTTTGTATCTTTCGAATTAAAATGAATTAATCGATAGCTATCTGCCGTTTCAACATCTTTAAGTGGTAGTACAAAATTGGTCCCTGACATTGTTTTTGCATTAACATCTATTGTTAATTGATCTGTTAATCCTGTGAAATTTGCTGTTCCATCGATAAAAGCAGAACCATAATACAAGGCTTCTTCAGAATCTTCAGTATCTAAAACTAATAAATTATCACTTTTAATTTGCATTTCTAAAACCCATTGATTAAAATTTTTATGAGAAATACTTCCTTTTAAAAGACCCTTGGTTTTATATTTTGTATCTAGCAAAGAAAATCCTTCAAAAATAAAAGACTGTTCCTTTAATTTTATATGGGGATCATTTTCAAAATTATAATCTATATTTAAATATGGAAATTTTAAGCCTGCGTTTTTTAAAGAAAGAATTCCAATCATTTCTGGATTTCCTAAAAAACCTTTTAGAGAAAAATCACCAGAAACCGCACCTCGTATAGACGATAGCACATCTTTTCCTAGAGGACTAAAAGCATCTAAACCAAACTCTTCTAAGGTTACATCTAAATCTACTAAAGGTCTTTTATTTGAAAAATCTAAAGCACCTACAGCCGTAATACTTTTGGCTTTTTTATTATTTATAGATAAGTCAACTTTGTAATTCTCATAAGAATTATCTCCTTTGATGTTTAAAAATAAATCACCTTGCTTAAAATTATTTACCTAAAAATCTTTGATCTATAGAAAGGCTTATGGGTTATACAATCCTTCTCTTTGAATGATATCTATATTGCCTGAAAGTGTCCCTTTTAGAGCCAAACTATCTAACACAGGTAAGAAACTTTGTAGTTGTAACTTCGTAAAATCTACGGAAATATTTTTATCTGTTTCTCCATTTAAAGTTCCCGAAAAGGCTATATTTTGCTCACCAGAAACTAATTTAAATTGACTAAAACTGAACTCATTTTCTTTTAAATCAAAGGTAACTTTATCTGTATCTAATGTGTTTGGGTTTATGTCCCATACATTGTCTTTAAATTTAAATGAAGATTTCTCAAAACCAACTACTGATTTCCCTTCTGAATTAAAGGTGTAGAAAAAATCAAGATTAAAATTTTCATTTTTGTTATTTCCTCCAATAAAAACAGATTTAAAATACAAGGTATCCTTGTGATTTAAACTCAATAAGTTAAGTTTCGAAATAGAATAGTAATCTGTATTAAACTCTGACGCTGTCAGGTGAGAATTGTATAGCGGATTCTGATTATCTGTTCTCAATAGGACGTCTTTTATTTCATTATTATAAACATCTATTTTGGGGGAGGAAAATGTCACTTTTAATTGATTTTTATCAGCCTTTATTTTACCTTTAATCTTGGTATTCTCATCAATAGAAATATCAGGAAAAAAAACAGTAAAGATTTGATTGTAAATTGTAAAATTAAAATCTAAATACTGATTGGGCTCCACTGCATAAGGAACATAGTTTGAATACATACTGCCCAAAGCATTTTGTGCAACTGAAAATAATTCAGAAAAATAAAAGTTCCCAGAAAGAGATCCATTAGCGATATCCTCTGATACTAAGTCTATTTTTTTTATACTGTCTTTTAATGATGAACTTATATTAAATTCTTTGAAATTAAACTCTTCTTCTTGATTTGTATATAAAATATTTTTAAAAACAGCTTTTCCAATAATGTCATCAAATGTATTTCCTTCGATATCAATTTTTATATTTCCTTTTAAAACAGAAATGCTGTCTCTTGTAAAAAGTTTCGTTGCTTTTAAATCTAAATACTCTATTTCAGAGTTAAAATCGAATTTATTTATATCGGAAGACAAATCTGCTAAACCATTAAATTTCATGATAAAGTTCTCATCATTAATTTTTAAATCTCCATCAAACTTATTATTTTGATACTGACCATTTACATCAATATCTTTATAGGAGTAATTGTTAAAATTGAGTTCAGAAATATTCCCTAAAAATGAAGTATTGATATTTTCTAATTTAAAACCTCTTCCCTTCACGTTTCCTTTTAAAGATGTTTCTCCAAATAAAGGATTGCTGAGAAATCTTCCAATATTAAAATTACTTAAGGAAACTTTTCCATTGTAAATTGAAGTATCTATATTGTCTATATTGTAAATTTGTAAATCTGAAAGAACATCCCCTATTTCTGTTTTTAAATCTAAAATAGCATCCATTTTTTGAGGGCTAAGATTTAATTTTCCTTTTATTGTAAATTTTCCTAGTTTCCTAAATTCTGAAGGTAATACTCTTCCCAAAACATTTGGTAAAATCTTTTTTAATTCAACATAGGTAGCGGATAAATTTTTAAAATCACCTTTGAAGACAAAACCTCTTTGAAAATTTACTGCATTTACAAAATCTAAATCTCCAACTATCTTTATGCCATACTGAGAAGTTAACCTGAATTTATCTAGAGAAAAATTATTTAGCTTTCCTAAGAAATTTCCAGAAAACCGTACAACATCATCTCCTTCTAATTCGCTGTAATATTTTTTTAAATCCGGAATTGCAACCCTACTATTATCAAAGATTGCATTGATATTTACTTTATCATTAAAGGTTGCTAAATCTTCTTTTTTGTAGGTAAAGTCTATGGAGGCTCTAATTTCTGATTTTCTTGTTTTTAATATTGTATTCTTGAAGTGCATAGCAGTTTTAGAATATGTAAAATCTGTTGTCAAACTAGTAACCTCTAAATCTTTGTTATCTATAAAATACAAACCTCTAATTTTTGAAGAAAAATTAGGACCATCAATAAGAAGATCTTGTAAATTTCCTCCTCCATTTTGAGCGGAAAAAGAGATAGGAATTTTATTGTTTTGGTTTATCCGTTTGTAATTTAAATCATTTAAATACACATTAGAAGATTTTAGTATAAATGGATTCGATAGTGAATCTTTTGGAATACCATTATCAAAAGAATCTATAAAAACAGCCATATTATCATTAGTTTCTCCTTTATATGTTTTCATATAAACAAAAACACCATCTAGAAAAACACTACCTAAATTAATTTCATTTTTAATAATTCTTTTAGCATTGAAGACAGAAGTACTTAATTTATCAACAAAAATTAAAGTATCTTGGTGATGATCTCTAATTTTAACCCCTTCTAACTGAACCTTTCCTAAAAAAGATAAATCTATTTTTTTTACAGAAATACTCGTATTAAACTCAGTATTAAGTCTTTTTGTAGCATAACTCCCAAGTTTTGTTTGTATGAAAGGAATAGAAAGTATAATACTAACCCATAGCAATAGGAGTATAAGGCACCCAATCAATTTTAGTATTTTATTTACAAAATTTTTGATAACTATTTCTATTTAATATGAATCTAACAATTAGATATCTGACAAAAAAAATGTCAACCAATACAAAGAACGTGCAAATTTAATAAAGAATTAAATTTCTATTCTTAAAAAAGGAAGACAAGATAAAATTATCCTTAATTTCGCATTTGATTATTGTTTTAAATGGAAAAACCTATTTACATATTAGGAATAGAATCTTCTTGCGATGACACAAGTGCTTCAGTAATTTGCAACGCAAAAGTGTTAAGCAATATTGTAGCAAACCAAGAAATACACTCTAAGTATGGTGGAGTAGTTCCGGAATTAGCCTCTAGAGCCCACCAACAAAACATTGTACCTGTTGTACAACAAGCAATTGAAAAAGCAAATATCACCAAAGAAAATTTGTCTGCAATAGCTTTCACTAGGGGTCCAGGATTAATGGGGTCTTTGTTGGTGGGTACATCTTTTGCAAAGTCCTTAGCTTTGGGTTTGCAAATTCCATTGATAGATGTAAACCACATGCAGGCACATATTCTATCACATTTTATTGAAGAAAGTTCAACAAAAATACCTCCCTTCCCTTTTATATGTCTTACAATTAGCGGAGGGCACACTCAAATTGTTAAAATTACAAATCATTTTGAAATGGAAGTTTTAGGAGAAACTATTGATGATGCTGTTGGAGAAGCTTTTGATAAGTCTGCTAAAATTTTAGGATTACCTTATCCTGGTGGGCCAATGATAGATACATATGCAAAATTAGGAAATCCAAAAGCATTTAAATTTACCAAACCAAAAGTAGGAGATTTAAATTTTAGCTTTAGTGGTTTAAAAACAGGAATCCTTTATTTTATTGAGAAAAAACAACGAATAAATTCGAAATTTATTGAGGAAAACTTACATGATATTTGCGCTTCAATTCAATTTACTATTGTAGAAATATTGATGAATAAATTAAAAAATGCTGTAAAACACACAGGTATAAAACAGATTGCAATAGCTGGTGGTGTTTCTGCAAACTCTGAAATTAGAAATCGATTACAACTCGCAGAAAAACAGTTTGGATGGACAACTTATATTCCAAAATTTGAGTATACTACAGATAATGCTGCAATGATTGCTATTACTGGATACTTAAAATATTTAAAGAATGAGTATGCTGATGTTTCTGTAACTGCAAAAGCACGTCTAAAAGTTACACAATAAAACCATGAAGACTCTTAAAAACCGACTTATATTTAATAGTAGTTATTTTCTTTTATGGATTGGGTATTTTACTTTTGCACGTCTATTTTTTTTACTTTTTCACATTGACAAAACAAAAGAAATTGGCTTCTTAACTGCTCTAAAAACTTTTATCTACGGCATCCAATTAGACATATCCTTTGCTGCATACTTGTGTTTATTTCCATTTTTACTAATGATATTATCAGTTTTTGTAATCTCAAAAAAAACAGCAATCTTCATAAAATGCTATTCTACAGTTCTTATTATCTTTTTAAGTATACTTTTAATAATCGATGCAAGTTTGTACCAATCGTGGGGAACCCGTTTAGATACAGCTATATTAAAATACTTAAATACTCCAACATTAATGATAGCCTCTGTTTCTTCTTTTCAAATGATTTCAGGTATTATTTTTTGGGTCTTAATTTCTACACTTTTTATTAAGCTATTTAACAAAAATATAACCAAAAGAATTGAAAAAATTGAAAAGGCTTTTTGGATGCAATCTATTGTTTTTCTTTTAATAACAGCTGCCTTAATAATTCCTATTAGAGGTGGTTTACAAACGATACCCGTAAATCAAAGTAATGTATATTTTTCCAATAAAATGTATGCAAACCACGCATCTATTAATTATATCTGGAACTTTTTTAACGCACTTACACACAAATCAGATGACAATAATCCCTATGAGTTTTTTGACGATATTACAGTTAAAAATACAATTAATAAAACAAGAAAACAACTATTAACTAAAAATACAGATAGCATTCTAAACACCACAAAGCCAAATGTAATCTTAATTATTTGGGAAAGTTTAACCGCTAAGGTTGTAGGATCTTTAGGAGGAGAGCCAACTGTAACTAAAAATCTAAACAAATTGTCTAAAGAAGGAATTCTATTCACAAATTTCTACGCAAATGGAGACCGAACTGATAAAGGAATTCCAGCTATTTTAAGTGGTTATTATCCACAACCAACCAAGAGCATTATGAAAATGCCAAACAAAACAATAAGTCTAGCAATGTTTCCTCAAAAAATGATCGATTTAGGATACACAACTTCCTTTTATCACGGTGGAGATTTAAATTTCGGTAACATGAATACATACCTTCGTAATGCTGGGATTACTAACTTTATTGACGGAAATGATTTTGATCAAAAAGACTGGAACTCTAAATGGGGAGTTCACGATCATGTTTTCATAAAACGTTTTGAAAACGACTTAAAAGGAAAACAAAACGAGCCCTTTTTTAAAATTGCGCTCACACTAACTAGCCATGAACCTTTTGAATTCCCTGACGAATATAAATTTGGAAAAGATACCGAAGAAAATAAATTTAGAAGTGCACATGCATATACAGATAAAGTGATTGGTAATTTTGTAGACTTTGCAAAAAGACAAGCTTGGTATGAGAATACATTAATTATTATTTTATCGGATCACGGACATCAATCTCCAAAACATGACGGAGTTTTCAATTCTCCTAAAAAATTTAGGATCCCTATGTTGTGGTTAGGAGGTGCTTTACATAAAAAAGGAATTGAGATCTCCACTATTGCAAGTCAAATAGATCTATCTTATACTCTTTTAAATCTCTTAAACACCTCTAATAAAGAATTCATTTTTAGCAAAAACATATTCAATACATCGGACAAACATTATGCGCATTATATTTTTAACAAAGGATATGGTACCGTTTCAAAAGACGGAGTTTTTGTTTATGATTATATTGGGAAAAAGTCGATTTTAGAAACTGGGGAAAATACCAAAAGTTTAGATTCTCTGGGAAAAGCGATTACTCAGAACTCTTTTCAAGATTTTTTAGACAGAAAATAGTGTTTTGTAGTTTTTATTTTTTTTTCACTAAAAAAATCGTTTTACAAAGAAGTAAATATCTAAATCGTAATTTTTAAACCATCGTAGGCTAAAAAAACATTACTTGGTAATGATTTAGAAATCTCACTATGAAAACCTAATCTATGACTTATATGAGTAAAATAAGCTTTCTTTGGACTAATTTCTGAAACAAAATCTAATGCTTCTTGTAAATTAAAATGAGTTGGGTGCTCATCTATTCTTAATGCATTAACAATTAAAACCTCTAAGTTTTGTAATTTTAGTTTTTCTTTTTCAGAAACAGACTTTACATCTGTTAAGTATGCAAAATCTCCAAACCGATAAGCTGTTATTGGCAAATTACCATGAAAAACTTCTATGGGTGTTACCTCTAGTCCTTTTACAAAAAAACTAGCTTTATCAACAATTTGAGGAATTACACTTGGTGCTCCTGGATATTTGTGTTCGTTGCTAAAAATATATTCAAATCTTTTCTCTAAACTTTTTAAAGTTCTCTCATTTAAATAAATAGGCATCTCTCCTATTTTGTAACAAAATGCTCTTAAATCATCTAAACCACCAATATGATCTGCGTGTTCATGGGTGAAAAAAACGCCATTTAAAGAATGAACATTCTCTCTTAACATTTGTTGTCTAAAATCTAAACCACAATCTACAGTAAATGAAAAATCATCCCAAGAAACCAAAATAGATGATCTTAATCTCTTATCTTTCAAGTCTTTAGATATGCAAACAGGGTCATTACTTGCAATCATCGGTATTCCTTGAGAGGTACCAGTTCCTAAAAAAGTAATATTAAGCTGTTTCTTGATAAAGTTCATTGCAACAAAAATAAGATAAAAATTGACTGATAGCCCAGTATTTTATTACATTTGTTTAATTATTAAATAATATTAAATGGCAATTTCTTTAAAAGGAGATCAAAAGATTAGTAGTGTTCCTACAACTAAAAATAAAGCACTTAGAGTTAATTTAAACACCGATATCTACGGAACTTTTTCAGAAATTGGAGCAGGACAAGAAACTGCTCGTAATTTCTTTAGATCAGGAGCTGCATCTGGAACAATTGCCAAAGCTATGAGTGCATACGATAAAGATTTTTCTGACGCTATTTATGGTCTAGAAGAAGATAAGCGATATGTAACACAGCCACGTTTGGAAAAAATGTTAGGTCATGAAATTAGTTTGATGGAAGACCGTTTAAGCAGGCAAAAACATCCTGATAAATTATTTTTCAGTTATGCAAATACAGTAACTACAATAGATTTTGCTAAAAAGTTTAAAGGCCATGGATGGGTTGGTATCCGTTTTCAGTTAGATCCTCTAGAAGGTTATAATGAAATTGTTTTACACTTGCGTTTTAAAGAAACAGATGCGAGATTACAACAGGAAACACTTGGTGTTCTTGGAGTAAACTTAATCTATGGAGCTTTTTATTTAAATGACAACCCTAAAGATTTAGTAAAATCTTTTTATGATAATTTAAATAATGATCAGTTAGAGATTGACATGATTAATTTCTCTGGACCTCGTTTTATGTATGTAGATAACCGTTTAATGAGCCTACAATTAGTCAAAAATGGTATGACAAATGCAGTAATGTTTGGACCAGATGGTAACAATTTATTACCTGCTCAAGTATTATATAAAAAAAATATATTAGCTCTTCGCGGAAGTTTTAGGCCTGTTACAAAAGTAAATATGGACATGTATGAAAAGTCTAAAAAATTATTTTTACAGGAAAAGAAAGTTGAGGAAAATAAAACACAAGTTATCTTTGAAATAACACTAAGTAACCTTACATCAGAGGGTAAAATAAATGAACGTGATTTTTTAGATAGGGCTGAGTTATTATGTTCTTTGGGACAAAATGTTATGATTACTAGCTTTCAACAATATTTTAAATTAGTAGAATATTTTAGTGAATTTACGAAAGAAAGAATGGGCTTAACAATGGGAACCCAAAATCTTATTGAAATTTTTGACGAAAAATATTACAGAAATTTAAGTGGTGGAATCCTAGAAGCTTTTGGAAAATTATTTTACAGAGACTTAAAAGTATATATGTATCCTTATCATGATACTATCTCTGGAGAATTCATAGATAGCGAAAGCCTAAAAGTTCATCCAAGAATGAAAGAATTGTATAAATTTTTCAAAAACAACGGTAGACTTGTTAATATAGACGATTTTAATAAAGGAATTTTAGATATCTTCTCACGTAAGGTATTAAAAATGATTTTAAATGGTGAAAAAGGTTGGGAAGAAATGTTACCCGAAGGTATTTCAGATACAATAAAACAAAAAAGACTTTTTGGATACTCAAGTTCAAGAATTAAAAATAAAAAATAAATTATCATTTTTTTAAGTTATAAATTTGACAGATGAAGCGCTACTCATAGAACAATTAAAAAATGTTCAAACTAAAGAAAAAGCGTATATAAAATTGGTATCTCTCTACAAAGAGCGCTTATATTGGCATATTCGTAAAATTGTAATTTCTCATAGTGATGCAGATGATGTTTTACAGAACACTTTTATTAAAGTCTTTAAAAACATTGATAAATTTAACCAGAACAGTAAATTATTTTCTTGGATTTATAGAATTGCAACAAACGAAGCTATCACCTTTATCAATAAAAGAGCAAAACAACGAAATTTAGATATTTCTGATTATCAACTAGAACTGGTTTCTACTCTGGCCAATGACGATTTTTTTACTGGAAATGAAATTCAACTAATTTTACAAGAAGCGATCGCAACTTTACCTAAAAAGCAACGGCTAGTTTTTAATATGAAATATTTTGATGAATTAAAATATGAAGAAATGTCTGAAATATTAAACACATCGGTCGGAGCGTTAAAATCCTCCTATTTTCATGCAGTTAAAAAAATAGAAAAATATATTAAAATGAAAACAAATTAAACCTTTTTAAAAACGAAAGGTCTAAAATATATCATGTCAAATCATATAAAAAATAGCGAAGAGTTTTTAAACTCAATATCTAGAAAAAAAAATGGATTTTCTGTTCCTAAAAACTATTTTAATGCTATCGAAGAAAAAATTAATATAAAATTAGCTGAAGAACGTTTTAAAAATAAAAGTGGCTTTGATGTACCGAATACATATTTTAAAAAATTTGAAGAAGATCTTTTAGCAAAGGTATTATCACCATCGCCTGTCAATGAAACAAAAGTGATCTCTTTTAAAGAACGAATTTCAAAAATTATTCCAATAACAGTAGCAGCTTCTGTTCTTTTATTTATTGGTTTAAATTCTTTTATTTTTGATAAAACTACAGAACTAACTTTAGATACTCTTTCTGAAAATGAAATTGAGTATTGGTTGGATAATAGCGATATTTATTTAAATGACATTGCGATCGTTGAAGCAGAAACTATTTTGGAAGAAAACGATTTTTATTTTTCATCACTAAGAGATGAAATAATTGAGGAATACATATATTCTATTGAAAACTCCTATTTATTATACGAACTCAATTAAAACTAAGGTTATGAAAAAAACAATAATCATTACAAGTATTTTTCTTTTTTGTGTCTTATCTGTGTTTGGCCAAGCTAAAAAAGAAATTAAAGAAAAAATTAGAACTCTTAAAATTGCCTACTTATCAAACCAATTAAACTTAACTTCTAATGAGGCTGAAAGATTTTGGCCTATTTATAATGCGTATGATAAAGAACAACATCTTCTTCGAATTAAATTTCGATTAGAAATAAGAAAGGCTATTAAAGAAAAAGGGAATATTGATATGCTTTCTGAGGAAAAAGCTGAAAACTTACTTTTATTGAAATTAAAAAACGACAAGAAAATTTATGAATCTAAAAAAGATTTTATCAATAAAATACAAAAAGTAATTTCTTACAAAAAGATTATTAAGTTACAATTGGCAGAAATAGAATTTGGTAGAAAAATAATGAATAAGTACAAAAAAGGAAATTCAAATAAACGAAATAAATAAAGGGATATTTTGCTTAAAAATTATTTAGGAAGTAAAGTCATACAAGAATATAATTCTGGTTTATTTGCAATAAACTGCTGTAACCAAATTGATAACTCATCTATCTCATAAGGCAACAACCTATTTAATGCCTTTTCAACTTCCTTTTGAAACAAAACTGAGTTAAAGCTCACTTTCGTTAGTATCGTTTTAGTATACTCAAACATTTCTCTAGCCATTTATTATGAATTTTATTATACATATAAAACGTTTCATTCACGCTTTTAGTATTCCTATATAAATTTAATAAAAAAACACCATCATTTGTTCAATGATGGTGTTAATTTTTATGTAAAATTTAAAATATTATAAGCTGTTAATCTTTTCAACTAAACTTTTAGCTTTTATTTCTAATTCTTGGTGAATAGCTTTAAAGTGAGTTTTTTTATTTTCTACTTTTTTATCGTTTATTTTAGAAACTAAATTGTCAAAAATCTCAATTGCCTCATCGATAATTGCCTCACCTTTTTCTGGTACATTTTTTAATATTGAAACGTCCAATGCATAGTCAATAACATCCCCTAAAACGTAATTAATATCTTTTTTTAAGTTTTTTATACTTGCCATAACTTATTATAATTTTTA
>JAQWIO010000094.1 GCA_029248845.1 Polaribacter sp.
TAATCGAACATATTTTACCAATTTTGGTTTGTATTGCTCGTAAATTTCTTCTTTAATTGTAATTGCAGATTTTTTTAATAGTTCATTTACAATTGGCATTACTTTTTTCTTTCCTAAAATATCTGCAACTTGATGAATGGTCAATTGCGATTGATGTTGCAATGCTTCAAATATCAAAAATTCATCATCAGTTAATATAATATCATTAGAAAAGTGTTCATTTTTATAAATAATGGTTTCGCTTTCTAGTAAAAAAGCAGAGGGTAAAGAAGCTCTGTATACATCCCCTAAAGAACACATATAGTAATTAGAAACCCATTGCCAATGCTGTAATTGTTGTTCATTAACCAAAGGAGTTTCGTCTAAAATTTGATGAATTTCTTTAGCTTCATATAAAGTTGGCTTCGTTTGATGAATATTGAAAACTAATGCAGAGTATATTTTAGATTTCCCGAAAGATACCGCAACACGCATTCCTTTTTGTAAGAAATTTGCTTCGTCTTCAGTTACAGAATATGTAAATGTTTTCTGAATAGGAATGGGTAATATGACATCTATAAAATGAAGCAATCAGTTTATTTTTTGGTGATTATTAGAACAGTAGAACTATGAACCTAAAATTTCAGGATTTTTTATTGGTATTTACATTCGTTTTAACTTAAAATGAAAGTGTAAAACCAAAACTACATAAAATTCAGTATACTTTTTTTGATAAAAATAAAAAGTTCTAATTTTTATTGAAGAACTTTGGTTAAGATTATCAGCTATTAATATGATAATTTATAAAATTAAATAGACTATTTACTTGTCTTAGTATGCCTATAAAAAAAGCCTCCATTTATTGGAGGCTTTTTTTAGGCTAATTTTTTAGCATTTTTTACGTTCTGTTTCGTCAGCGCTAATTCGATAACTTCTTTCATGTCGGTAACATAATGAAAACTCAAGCCTTTTAAGTAGCTTTCTTTAATTTCTAAAATATCTTTTTCATTGTCTTTACACAAAATAATTTCTTTAATATTCGCTCTTTTAGCAGCCAATATTTTTTCTTTAATTCCACCAACCGGTAATACTTTTCCTCGTAACGTTATTTCACCAGTCATGGCTAATTTGTTTTTAATTTTTCTTTGTGTGTAAGAGGAAACTAGAGAAGTTAACATGGTAATACCCGCACTTGGTCCGTCTTTTGGAGTTGCCCCCTCAGGAACGTGAATATGTACATTATACTTTTCTAAAATTTCGGATTTAATTCCAAAACTTTCTGCATTTGATTTTATGTATTGCAATGCAATTGTTGCAGATTCTTTCATAACAGTTCCTAAATTTCCTGTAATAGATAGTGTTCCTTTTCCTTTAGATAGAATAGATTCTATAAATAAGATATCACCTCCAACATTGGTCCAAGCTAAACCTGTAACGACTCCTGCAATATCATTGTTCTCGAACTTATTTCTGTATCTAGGAGTACCTAAGATTTCTTGAATTTTTTCTGATGATAAAACAATAGCATACACTTCTTCTAGGGCAATAGATTTTGCTGCAAAACGAACCACTTTTGCAATTTTCTTCTCTAAACCACGAACACCTGATTCACGTGTATAGCCCTCTACAATGAGTTCAATTTGTTTTTTACCTAACTTGAGATCTTTGGAAGATAAACCGTGTTCTTTTAATTGTTTTGGTAATAAGTGCCTTTTGGCAATTTCAATTTTTTCTTCAATGGTATATCCTGTAACATTAATAATCTCCATTCGATCACGTAAGGCCCAGGGAATTTGACCTAAATTATTTGCAGTTGCAATAAAAAGTATTTTAGATAAATCGTACCCAACTTCTAAATAATTGTCATAAAAAGCTTCGTTTTGTTCAGGGTCTAATACTTCCAACATTGCAGAAGATGGGTCTCCTTGATTGCTTTGACTTAGTTTATCAATTTCATCTAATACAAATACAGGGTTTGAAGTTCCTGATTTTTTTAAGTTCTGAATTAATCGTCCAGGCATAGCACCAATGTAGGTTTTTCTATGTCCTCTTATTTCTGCTTCATCACGTAAACCACCCAAAGACATTCTTACATATTTGCGCCCTAAAGCTTCTGCAACAGATTTTCCTAATGAGGTTTTACCAACTCCAGGAGGTCCATATAAACAGATGATTGGAGATTTCATATCACCTCTTAGTTTTAAAACGGCTAAATGTTCTATAATTCTATCTTTTACCTTTTCTAAACCAAAATGATCTCTATCTAAAACCTTAGTTGCGTTTTTTAAATCAAACTTATCTTCTGAATAAACTCCCCAAGGTAATTCTAATAGCAATTCTAAATAACTTCTTTGAACTCCGAATTCTGCAGCTTGTGGATTCATCCTTTTTAAGCGTATCAGCTCTTTTTCAAAAGTTTTACCAACCTCTTTTGACCACTTTTTAGTTTTTGCTTGTCGACGCATTTCCTCTAATTCTTGGTCATTAGAAGCGCCACCCAATTCTTCTTGAATTGTTTTTAACTGTTGGTGTAAATAATATTCGCGTTGTTGTTGGTCTAAATCTTCGCGAGTTTTAGACTGAATATCGTTGCGTAATTGGAGTTTTTGAAGTTCTTTATTTAAATTTTTTAATGCCAATAAAGCACGTTCTTTTAGATTGTCTTTCTCTAAA
>JAQWIO010000097.1 GCA_029248845.1 Polaribacter sp.
TCAGTGCCTGCTAAAGGATTATTTTTAACAAATATTAATTATTAAGGTTTGGCAGATACAACAGGGAAAGCTTTTGATTTAACTATTTTTTTAAGACTAATGTCTTTTGCAAAGCGGTATAAATTAAATTTTTTTATAGCCACCCTCTCTACCATTTTACTTGCTGTGGTTTCATAATAAATACGTAATTAAAAAAAGAGAAGGTAGATAAATATAATACAAAAAAATAATAAAAAAGACTGTAGATCAGTATATTACAGAAAAAGATTCACAAGGTCTTATGTATAATATAATGCTAATGTTTGGAGTTGTTCTTTTAGAAACATTACTCCGTTTTACATATATCTACTTTGCAAATTGGGTTGGACAACATATTATTAGAGATATAAGAGCAAAAATATTTAGGCATATTTTACAGTTTAAAATGTCTTATTTTGATACAAATTCTGTTGGTAAACTTGTAACAAGAGTAGTTTCAGATATTGAAACGATTGCTGCTTTTTTTAGCACTGGTGTTTTTACAATTATAAGTGATCTTTTACAAATGTTTGCAATTGCTACTTTAATGTTTTATTTCAATTGGAAGCTGGCATTCATAGCTTTGTCTGTTTTACCTATTTTAATTTATGCAACAAGAGTCTTTCAACAAGCTATAAAAGCAACATTTCAAGAGGTAAGAAATCAAGTAGCAAATATAAATGGATTTGTTCAAGAGAGAGTTACAGGAATGAAAATTGTACAACTTTTCAACAGAGAAAAAATAGAATTTAAAAATTTTAATGAGATTAATAACAAGCATAAAGAAGCTTATGTAAAAACCATCTGGTATTTCTCTATTTTCTTTCCAATTGCAGAAATTTTATCCTCTATAGGTATTGGTTTAATCGTCTGGTTTGGGAGTAAACAAATTATTGAGGGGTCGGTTCCAGGACCCGGAACAGTAATGGCATTTGTACAAATGGCAAATATGTTATTTAGACCTTTACGTCAAATTGCAGATAAATTTAATCAACTTCAAATGGGGATTGTTTCCGGAGAGCGAGTTTTTAAAGTGATAGATACACAAAGTAGTATTGTTAAAAATGGAACTATTGATGTAGAAAAGTTAAAAGGAAATATCAATTTAAAAAATGTTAAATTCAGTTATATTAAAGACGAAGAAGTTTTAAAAGGAATTTCTTTCGATGTAAAAAGTGGACAAACAATTGCAATTGTTGGTGCTACAGGTGCCGGCAAATCAACTATTATCAATTTGATAAATCGCTTTTATGAAATAGATAGTGGAACTATTTGTATTGATGATATTTCTATACAAGAATATACCCTAGAGAGTCTAAGAAAACAGATAGCTGTTGTTTTACAAGATGTTTTTTTATTTTCAGATTCAATTTTTAATAATATTACTTTAAAAAATGAAAATATTTCTCTTGAACAAGTTAAAAAAGCAGCAAAACAAATTGGAGTTCATGATTTTATTATGACGCTTCCTGGAAATTACCAATACAATGTAAAAGAGCGTGGAGCAATGCTATCTTCAGGTCAGCGGCAGTTAATTGCTTTTTTAAGAGCCTATGTTAGTCAACCAAGTATTTTAATTTTAGATGAAGCAACATCTTCTGTAGATTCTTATGCAGAAAAAATGATTCAATATGCTACTAAAACAATTACTAAAGGAAGAACTTCTATTATTATTGCACACAGATTAGCAACCATTAAACAAGCAGATAAAATAATTGTAATGGATCATGGATTAATTGTTGAAGAAGGAACTCATGATGAGCTTCTGGAAAAAGAAAAAGGCTATTATAAAAATTTATATGACAAACAGTTTGGTGCTGAAAAGCTTCTTAAAAATTAAATCAAATCTTTTTTGAGTTTTTCATTAAGTTCTGTATAATCAGAATACAATTCAAAACCGCCATCTTTTATATAAGAAATTTCTCCGGTTTCCTCAGAAACTAGCAAACAAACAGCATCTGTTTTTTCAGAAATACCAATTGCTGCTTTATGGCGTAAACCAAATCTTGCAGGAATTTTAGTATTGTCAGAAATTGGTAAAACAACTCTTGTGGCGACAATAAAATTATCTCTAATAATTAATGCGCCATCATGTAATGGACTATTTTTATAGAAAATACTTTCTAAAATAGCTTCATTAACAGAGGCATTCATATGGTCTCCAGTGTTTATTAAAAAATCTAAAGCATTCGTTCGTTCAATAACAATTAATGCTCCAGTTTTTGTTTTCGATAAACTTTTACACGCATCTAAAAGAACATCCGTATCAATTTCAGAACCTATTTCTGTTTGTAAGAATTTTAATTGGTTTAAGAAATTACGTTTATTGGTAAAGTTAGTGGTACCAATTAGTAATAAAAATTTTCTTATTTCTTGTTGAAACACAATGATTAATGCAACAACACCACCTCCTAAAAGTGTACCTAAAATGCCACTTAGCATTTCCATTTTTAGAGCTTCTGTTATTTTCCAGATAACAAAAACAATAGCAATTCCAATTACAATATTGATGGCAACAGTTCCTTTCAATAATTTGTAGATGTAATAGATTAGCGTTGCTACTAATAAAATATCTAAAACATCTAATAAAGAAAATTCAATAAAATCGAACATAAAAAAGGGATGATTTTGGGCTAAATTACTAATAAATTACATAATTATACTATCACTTATTAATTTCTGCATTGCATTATAAGAGAGGATACCTTTACAAATCAATTTTATTTCTCTTTTAAAACTTATAACGCTGGTCTTACAATATACTTTTACTAAGAAAGAGAACTGAAAACAAAAGCTTATAATATATGCTTTACAATTTTAATAGCTTCAACAGCTTCTTTAACATCGTGAACGCGTAAAATATTGGTGCCTTTTAATAATGCAATTGTGTTTGCAGCAGTTGTTGCATTTAAAGCCTCTTGAGGAGAAATATCGAGTGTTTTATACAACATAGATTTTCTTGAAATCCCCGTTAATATTGGTGCATTTAAATTTTTGAAAAGTTCTAAATTTTTTAGAATTTCAAAATTATGGTAGTTGGTTTTTCCAAAGCCAAAGCCAACATCAATAATAATATCATTTAGTTTAAGTTGATGAAGTTTGTAGATTTGTTCTGTAAAAAAGGAAATAATTTCTTTGGTAACATCATTATAAACAGGGTTTTGTTGCATATTTTGTGGAGTTCCAATCATGTGCATTAAAATGTAAGGAACTTGAAGATTAGCAACAGAAGCAAACATATTATTGTCCATTTTTCCTCCAGAAATATCATTTATAATAGCCGCTCCAGAATTGATTGTTTCTTTGGCTACTTTACTTCTAAAAGTATCGACAGAAATAATAATTTCAGGAAAATTTTTAAGCAATAACTTGATTACAGGAACAATTCTTTTGAGTTCTTCTTCTTCAGAAATATGAATCGCTCCAGGTCTTGAAGAATAGGCGCCAACATCAATAAAAGAAGCTCCTTCTGTAAGCATTTTTTCAACTTGAGAAAGAATTTCAGAGTTATTTTTATAGTAGCCTCCATCAAAAAAAGAATCTGGAGTAATATTTAAAATCCCCATTACTTTTGGTGATGATAGATCTACTAAAGTACCCTTGCAGTTTATTGTCATTTTAATTGATTACTTTATTGATTGCGTTAGTTATTTTAGGTGTTTTGTATGTATTCATTTTCTGCATTAATTCATGTACAGAATTTCCAATTAGTAGCATTTTTTTATTTTCTTGTTTTAAATAACCTTCTTCAACCATTCTATCTAACTGCAATAAAACGGGATCAAAGAAACCATTTGTATTTAAAATTCCAACAGGTTTTTGTTCAATCTGTAGTTGATTTAAAGTAAGTGCTTCAAACAGTTCATCTAATGTGCCAAAACCTCCGGGAAGAGTAATATACCCGTCAATTAGTTTGCTCATAATAACTTTTCGATCACTCATTTTTTTGCAAACAATCATTTCTTCTACTCCTGGATGAACAACTTCTTCTTTTTCTAATAATTTTGGAATTACACCAATAACATCACTTTTATGACGTAAAATTGTGTCAGCAAGAACCCCCATCATTCCAATTTTCCCACCACCATATACCAAACCAATATTGTTTTTAGCAAAATAATTTCCTAATTCTATAGCAGCTTCTTTATAAACAGGATTAAAACCTAAACTTGATCCACAAAAAACAGCAATTTTTTTCATTTGATAGTTGATAAATTCATTGTAAAAATAAATGAAATCCTTTGAAGATTTACTACATTTGGAAAAATACTTTTTTATAAAAATGCAAGATACCTCAAAACAATATGACGCCGTTATAGACGAATGTAGAAGTTTGTTCATTAAGAAAATGTCAGATTATGGTGCTGCGTGGAGAATTTTACGTTTGCCATCGCTTACAGATCAGATATTTATTAAGGCGCAAAGAATTCGTCAGTTACAAGAAAATGAGGTTAGAAAAGTAGATGAAGGTGAAAAAGCTGAGTTTATTGGGATTATTAATTATTCGATAATGGCTTTAATTCAGCTAGAAAATGGAGTTGTAGAAAATCCAGATTTAAATACTGAAGAAGCTACTGTATTGTATGACAAACACAGTAAGATAACGAAGGAATTAATGATGGATAAAAACCATGATTATGGTGAGGCATGGAGAGATATGCGTGTTTCTAGTTTGACAGATTTAATTTTACAAAAATTATTACGCGTAAAGCAAATTGAAGACAATAAAGGGAAAACAATTGTTTCAGAGGGCATAGATGCTAATTATCAAGATATGATTAATTATGCCGTATTTGCAATGATTCATTTGGTCTAGTTAGTAAAAAAATAATTCATGAAAATAGTAGTTCAACTTTCAAGAATCTTAGTAGGAGTATTATTTATTTTCTCTGGGTTTGTAAAATTGGTAGATCCGATAGGTTCGCAATATAAGTTTCAAGAATATTTTTCTGAATCGGTTTTAAATATGGAGTTTTTAATTCCGTATGCATTGCCATTTGCCATTCTATTGATAGTGGCAGAAATTTTACTAGGAGTGATGATTTTAATCGGTTAT
>JAQWIO010000134.1 GCA_029248845.1 Polaribacter sp.
TTCAGCTTTGGGCGGATTGTGCAATACATTGTCACGTTTTGCCATGGATGTTTGTTTGTATATGAGTCAGAATTTTAATTTTATTTCTTTTCCTGATGAATTAACAACTGGCAGTAGTATTATGCCGCACAAGAAAAATCCTGATGTTTTTGAACTGATTCGAGGAAAGTGTAATAAAATTCAGGCTTTACATACAGAAATGGTTATGATAACCAATAATTTACCAACAGGTTATCACAGAGATTTTCAATTATTAAAAGAAAATATCATCAATGCTTTTGAAGATGTAAAAGATATTTTAGACATCTTTAACTATTCAATTCAACAGGTAATTGTAAAAGATATTGATTTGAATGATGAAAAATATCAATATTTATTTACAGTTGACAGCATCAATAATTTAGTAGTTGAAGGCATGTCTTTCAGAGAAGCCTATCAAAAAATTGGCGGACAAGTTCAACAAGGAAATTACAAACCCGATTTAGGAAAACAACATTCTCATGTTGGTAGTATTCATAATTTATCTTTGGATAAAATAAAGGCAAAATATCCAAAAATATAGGGTAATTTGCCAAGGGACGTATATAAAAATAAAAAAACTATTTTTTAAATTTCTCTATCAAAAATACATTACCGTATATCATGGTAAATGCATAACCGATATCTTCAATAGGAATAGTAAGTAGTCGAATACCCAAATTTTCAGCGTTATTATACCAAACTACTGGTTCCTCTATTCCTGTTCCCGTGAGTACTCCATTCACAATAAAAAAAGGAATAAGAATTATAAGAAAAGATATATAAAACCTTCGTAGATACTGAGTACCATAAAAAAAACCCAGCAATAAGATGGCAACTAAAAAACTATAATTTACAGAGGTGTATAACCTATCTGTATTCATGATAATCACTGGTATAAAAAATAGAATAAAAAATAGAGTAATCCTTCTTGTGAACTTCTCCGGAATTAATAATTTTGGCTTAAAATATTCTAAAGAATAGTGAATAAAAACACTCGCATATGGAATACAAAAGAAGAACATCCATTCTTCTATAGGCATTTGAAAAAACTCAAAATTTAGGTGATAATCAGAATTGAACCCCCAAACTCTATTTACTGTAAATAGGGCATCCCAAATTAAAAAAATACTGGCAACTATTGTTAGTGACAATAACACTGCTTTCCAATTTTTTATAAAACGCATCTTTTTCTCAAAAGAATATAAGAGAGGAATGCATATAGAACCAAGATTTAATAGCAGGTATAAGTACACTAGATTTTGTTTTTTTTAAAATACTTAAAAGGAACAAATAACATCCCAAAACATTGACTATCGTGTTTGCCCATATTTTTATGATGAATTTTATGTGCTTTCCTTAAGCCTCTTAAATACGTATTATTGGTGTTTTTAAACCACTTAAATCGTTGATGGATTAACACATCATGAACTAAAAAATAGGCCAATCCATAACATAAAATCCCCAAACCAATAAAAAATAGATAGGTATGAGATGTGTAACTTCCATAATAAAACAACAACATACTAGGAATCGCAAAAACAACAAAAAAGGCATCGTTTTTTTCGAAACCATTATATTTTGGCTGGTGGTGATCTTCATGCAAATACCAACCAAATCCGTGCATTACATACTTGTGAGTACACCAAGTAATTCCTTCCATAATTAAAAATACAACTATAGTAATAAGCGCGTAAACCATCAGATAATATTCAATTTATATTTTACATAACTCCTTGCCAATAAGTTTATTTTCATTGGATCTGAAATACGAATTCGGGTATCCATAATTTTTTCTGAGGGTACCGCTTTTAATTTTTGTAATAGCCTTCTGTAATATCTATAGGCCATATACACACCAAATTTTGCCTCAATTGGTAATTTGAGAATTCCATGTTTATATGCATACTCAAAATCAGCTTCAATCTCATCAATAATTAATTGTTTTGATGCTGCATTTAATTCTCCCAAATTTATATTTGGAAAATAAGAACGATTTAAAACCTCATAATCATCTTTTAAATCTCTTAAAAAATTTACTTTTTGAAATGCCGATCCCAAACGCATTGCAGCATCCTTGAGTGTCTCATACATCTCCTCGTTTCCATTCACGAATACTTTCAAACACATCAATCCTACAACATCAGCAGATCCATAAATATATTCGTCATATTCAGCTTTGGTTTTATATTCTGTTTTAAATAAATCTGCTTTCATACTTTTTAAAAAAGCTTGAACCATATCATCAGGAATCTTGAACTTACTTACGGTTTGTTGAAATGAATTTAAAATGGGATTTAAGCTTATACCTTGCTCTTTAGAAAGATAATAATCTCTTTCGAAATGAATCATTAATTGTTCTTTATCATAATCGTGAAAAGTATCTACAATTTCGTCTGCAAAACGAACAAAACCATAAATATTATAAATATCTTTTCTAATTTCAGCAGATAACATATTTACTGCTAGAGAAAAAGAGGTACTGTAGCTTTTTGTAACTAGTTTACTACAATCATTAGAAACACTATCAAATAATTCTTTCATTTTAAAATTGATTTTTAATGATTAATTCTGACGCTAATTTACCAGAGATGAGTGCAGGGGGTACACCAGGTCCTGGAACAGTCAGCTGTCCTGCAAAATACAAATTTTTTACTTTACTACTTTTAATTTTCGGTCTTAAAAAAGCCGTTTGAAAAAGTGTGTTGGCCATTCCATAGGCATTTCCTTTGTATGAATTGTATTCATCTTTGAAATCGTTAACACAAAATGATTTCTTAAACAATACATGAGTGGTTACTTTTTGGTTGGTCAATTTCTCAAATCTATCCATTATTTTATAAAAATACTCCTCTCTTAATTCTGGAGTATCTTCTATTCCTGGGGCTAGAGGAATTAAGAAAAAACCAGCTTCTTTGCCTTCGGGCGCAGAAGATTTATCTGTTAATGAGGTAAAATTAGCATAAAACAAAGGGTCTGTAGGCCATTTAGGATGGTCATAAATTTCTTTTGCATGTGCATCAAAGTCTGTATCAAAAAACAAGGTATGATGACTCACATTTCTAATTTTTTTATCAAATCCAACATAAAACAAAAGTGATGAGGGTGCAAAGATTTTTTTGTCCCAATACTTTTCTGAATATTGTCTTTCACTTATATTTAACAAAGTTTCTGTATGATGATAATCTGCACCACTTAAAACTAAATTTGTTTCAATATGTTGACCATTTACTGTTAATCCACAAACTTTATTAGAAGTATCTGTAACAATCTTTTCAACATTAGCATTGGTATTAAATTTAACCCCTAAGCTTTTCGCTAAAGAAACCATCCCCTCAATAACTGTATACATTCCGCCCCTGGGATGCCATGTCCCAAGACCAAAATCTGCATAATTCATAAAATTATAAAACGCAGGAGTATTACTTGGTTTTGCCCCTAAAAATAACACAGGGAATTCTAAGATTTTTATTAATCTTTTATTTTTTATATTTTTTCTGACTTGTTTTCTAATCGTTGAAAAAAACTGAGACACCCTTGTAATCGTTGTTGTATTAACTAATTCTAAGGGAGAAACTCCAGGTTTATAAACCAAATCTTTTATGGCTGTTTCGTAATTTGATTTTGCTGAATCTATGAATGATTTGAGATGTTTAGCACTTCCCTTTTCCTCTTTTTCAAAAAGGTCATAAATTTCTTCCAAATGACTTGAAATTTTTAATGAAGAATTTTCTCCGAAATAAACCTCATAACCCGGATGCAATTTATCTAAAATATAATAATCTGAAGGTTTTTTGCCAAAATCAGCAAAAAAACGCTCAAAAACATCTGGCATCCAATACCAAGAAGGGCCGATATCAAATGTAAAACCCTCTTTTTTATACTGTCTTGCTCTTCCTCCTAAGGTCTCATTTTTTTCTAAGACAGTTACATGGTATCCCTCTTTGGCTAAATAACAGGAAGCTGACAAAGCTGAGAAACCTGAACCAATTATATGAATGTTTTTTTTCATTATTTACTTATCGATTAATAAAGAATAATTAAAAGTTTTATTAAAAAATTACAACTCATTTAGCATGTCTGAAACAGATGTATAAAGTTCAATTTTTGATTTAAAATTTTCAGTATTGACAATGCTAGATTTTTGACCAATTGCTATTAATTGATGATTCGTATCTTTTAAAATATTATCAATTTTATTAAAATAATCTTCTAGGTTGTCATCATGCGGCATTACAGTCATTGATGTAATGAAACAAATTTCACTGCTGTTTTTAAAAAAGTAATTTAAATTGTCTAAGGGGAGACTTTGCCCGAGATAAATCGTAAAATTACCTCGTAAAATTAATTCATAATTCAAATATAACAAACCTAATTCATGAATTTCATTTTCAGGTAAAAATAAAACATAGGTTTTGGAAGATTTAGAAATACCAAGTTGAAGTTTTTCTGTTTGCAACTGAATTTTTTGAGCTATTAAATTTGATATAAAGTTTTCATGTGCTGGTATTAAAGTATCCGTTTGCCATAATAAACCTATGTGATTTAAAAAAGGGATAAAAACATCTTTAAAAACTTCTCTAAAAGTCTTTTTCTGCAAAAGATCATCATATGTACTATTAAATAATATTTTATCAAACTGAAACATGGATAGTTTGAAACGGTTTATTGCTCGATCATCAATTGCAGTTTTAAAAACGACTTCTCTAGACGCTTTTATGAATTCATGATCAGACATTTTTGCAATGTTTGAAATCTTAAAATTATTATTATTAAGTAAAACAATGTTTAATAATTTTTGTAGGTCATTATTTGAATATAATCGAATGTTGGTGTTGGTCCTTCTAGGTTCTAACAGGGCATATCTCTTTTCCCATATCCGAATAGTATGTGCCTTGATGCCTGAAATATTTTCAAGGTCTTTGATAGTAAAATCTTGTTTAATACTGTTCAATTTATTTCAAAATTTGATAAACAAATTTAATTAAATTTTATGTGCAAAATATATTTTTAACAAAATTGTAAGATTTAAAATATTTATAACTACTATTGGCAGGGTTTAAATTATAAAATTGAAAAAAAAATAGCTAGATTGAACTCAGAAAAATAGATTGTTTTTTTAAAAATTTTTTAGTTCGTTTAGAAGAACTTCGTGCATATTATTTGTATAGTCTAAGTGCGTAACAATTCTGATTCTGCCCTCTCCCATAGGTGTTAATAAAATATTTTTTTCTTTCATTTTTTGAATAAACGTATTGGCTCCTATTTTTTCGTCAACATAAAAAATGATAATATTCGTTTCTATGGGTTCTATTTTTGTAACATAAGAAACCGCCTTTAAAACTTCACCAATTTCTACTGCTCTTTGGTGATCTTCGGTCAGTCTTTCTACATGATTGTCCAATGCATAAATTCCTGCAGCAGCCAAAAAACCAACTTGTCTCATGGCACCACCCAACAATTTTCTAATTCTCAATGCTTTTGCAATATGTGCTTTAGAACCCAATAATAAGGAACCAACTGGAGCTCCTAAGCCTTTTGACAAACAAATAGAAATAGTATCAAACAATTGCCCATATTGTTCTGGAGTTTCATTTTTAGCAACTAGAGCATTGAACAAGCGAGCTCCATCTAAATGAAATGCCACATTATTTTCTACTGCTATTTTATTTATTTTTTCCAATTCGGAAAATTCCCAACAAGCACCACCACCTTTGTTTGTTGTATTTTCTATACAAACCAACCTTGAATATGGAACATGAATATCGGACCTACCAGCTAGGGCACCCTGCAATTGCTCAGCAGTAAACATTCCTCTATTACCGTCGATTAACTTACAAGTTACTCCAGAATTGAAAGCTGCCCCTCCACCCTCATAATTATACACATGAGCATATTTATCACAAATTAACTTATCTCCGGGTTGTGTATGCAATTTTATGGCAGTTTGATTCGCCATAGTTCCCGATGGGAAAAACAAAGCATCTTCCATACCAAACAATCTCGCTCCTTTTTCCTGTAATTGATTCACTGTTGGATCCATTTTAAAAACATCATCTCCAACATCAGCATTCACTATTGCTTGTAACATTTCTTTTGTAGGCTTGCTAACAGTATCTGATATTAAGTCTATTTTCATTTTTATAATTTTAGGGAATAATTTAGATAAACACCAGACATTTTTTTGTCAATCTATTCTCTAAAAAATAAATTCCTATCATATTGAAATTTGGTATGTACTAAAAAATGTACTTAATGAATTGAAAAAAGTACTTTTTTTACTCTTTTTATTTTTTTATAAATCTATGAAATAACTATTAGCTTTTAAAACAAGAATTCTTAAAAATTCATTTATTTTTGTAATACTTATGATTACACAGGACCAACTTAAAGATATTGCTTCAAGGATAGAAAAATTAAAATCTTATCTAGAGATCGATAAAAAATTAATTGAAATAGCCAATGAAGAAGAAAAAACAGTAAATCCAGATTTTTGGAACAATCCAAAAGAGGCCGAAATAATAATGAAAGAGCTTCGTTTCAAAAAAAAATGGATTGAAGATTATAATAAAACCATTATTTTGAATGAAGATGTAAATGTGCTGTATGAATTTTACAAAGAGGGAGAAGTCGATGAGGATGAAGTCATTGAACAATTTGAAGAAACAAGCTCTTTTTTAGAAGATTTAGAATTTAAAAACATGCTTTCTGAAGAAGGAGATGCTCTATCTGCAACCATACAAATTACTGCTGGTGCTGGAGGAACTGAAAGTTGTGATTGGGTAGAAATGTTATCAAGAATGTATACAATGTGGGCAGAAAAACAAGGATTTACATTAAAAACATTGAATTATCAAGCAGGAGATGTCGTGGGAATAAAAACAATTACCATTGAAATTCAAGGTGATTATGCTTTTGGTTGGTTAAAGGGAGAAAATGGCGTTCATAGATTGGTCCGTATTTCACCATTTGATTCAAATGCTAAACGTCATACAACATTTGGATCTGTATATGTTTTTCCAGTAGCAGATGATTCAATAGAGATCGATGTAAACCCGGCAGATATAGAAATTATAACGGCCAGATCGAGCGGTGCTGGAGGTCAAAATGTCAATAAAGTTGAAACAAAAGTTCAATTAACTCACAAACCTACAGGGATACAAATTTCATGTTCTAATTCTCGGTCTCAACACGATAATAGAGCCACTGCCATGAAAATGTTAAAATCTCAACTTTACGAAATTGAGCTAAAAAAACAGCAAGCGGCAAGAGATGATATAGAAGCCAATAAATTAAAAAATGAATGGGGAAGTCAAATCCGTAATTACATTATGCATCCCTACAAATTGGTAAAGGACGTAAGAACATCTCATGAAACAGGAAATGTCAATGCTGTTATGGACGGTGACATAAGCCCTTTTTTAAAATCATATTTAATGATCAATGGACAAAATAAAACTCTAAAAAACTCCTAAAATTTCTTTTTTTATGATAAAAATATACCACAATCCTCGTTGCTCAAAATCTAGACAAGGTCTAAAAATTTTAGAAAATTCAAAACAAAAATTTAAAACCATCCTCTATCTAATAAATACTCCTAAAGAAACTGAATTGAATGAAATTGTCGAATTACTTGAAATTTCGCCTATAGAATTGGTAAGAAAAAATGAAAAAATTTGGAAAGAACGTTTTAAAGGAATTGAACTAACAGACAATGAGATTATCAAAGCTATGATTGAAAACCCTAAATTAATTGAACGTCCTATTGTCATTCATAATAAAAAAGCAGTAATTGGAAGACCTCCAGAAAATATTTATTCAATTATTTAGTATTTTCTTTAACCTTTGTTTAACTAATACTTATTAAATTTAACAAGAACTTTGCAAGCAAAGATAAAAGAAACTTGTTTTGATCATAAGAAATTGGATTCTCATATACTGTCTATTCTCAATAACAATATTGTCAGGACAAGAAAGTAGAAAATCTGGTTCTTTCTTTGTTTATGGAAAAATATTAGAGATTGAAACAAACCAACCCCTAGAATATGCAACCATTATTTTAAAGAATACTGAAACACATAAAATTACTGGAGGTATCACTGATAAATCAGGAAATTTCAACATCCAAACTTCAAAAGGCATTTATGACATAAGAGTAGAATTTCTTTCTTATGAAACAAAAAAAATTCTTTCACAAAAAATTACATCAAATAAAAACTTAGGAAGCATTAGATTGGAAGAAAATGGAAATAACCTAGATGAAATTATTGTTAGATCAGAAAAATCTACGGTAGACCTTCGTTTGGACAGAAAGATCTATAATATTGGAAAAGACATGACTGTAAAAGGGGGAACAGTTTCTGATGTCCTAGATAATGTCCCCTCTGTAAATATTGATCCTGAGGGAATTATTAGTCTTCGTGGAAATGAAAGTGTTCGTATCTTAATAGATGGTAAACCTTCAGTCTTAATAGGTTTAAACGATTCAAATGCTTTAAGACAGTTGCCTTCAGATGCTATAGAAAGAGTTGAAATAATTACCTCACCCTCTGCCAGATACGACTCTGAAGGAACAGCTGGAATTATAAATATTATATTGAGAAAAGAAAAGAAAAGTGGTTTCAATGGTTCTGTAAATGCAACATTAGGTGATCCCAAAAATTATCAAACAGCGCTAAATTTAAATCTACGATCAAATAAGATAAATCTATTTTCAAATGTAAGTTACAATGATGGTGGTAGTCCTGGAATTTTTGACTCTAATATAACTTATTTAACAAATAAGGTTATCGATAGTACACGAATAGAAAATAGAATTTACGACAGAAATAGAAAAGGTTTAAATGCTAATGTTGGTCTAGAATATTTTATCAATAAAAGGAGTTCTATTACTGCAAGTATTTACTTAAAAGATTCAGATGAACAAAACATCTCTACAAATACCATTAGTTCATTTGATGTGTTAGGCAATAATCTTTACAATTCTATTCGAATTCAAGATGAAATTGAGAAAAATAAAACATCACAGTTTTCTCTTAATTATGTAAACAAATTCAATAACAAAGGACATCAATTAACTTTAGATCTGCAACATAGTGAAAGTAGTGAAAACGACGCTGCTGTCATTACAGATATCAATCCTGAAACAACTGCTACAGATAGATTTTCTAAAAGTCAGTTGATACAAACTGATTATGTTTTGCCAATTGGAGAAAATGCTCAATTTGAAATGGGATATCGGGGTAATTTTGAAAATTTGATCGCAGATTATGTGGTAATTTCCCCAAATCTAGACCCGAGATTCAACCCCTCAAACAATCTAAATTTTCTTCAAAGAGTAAATGCCTATTATACACAATTTGGTGATAAAGTAAACAATTTCAATTATCTAGTAGGCCTGAGAGTTGAAGCCACCGAAATCGATATTAAATTGATAAATTCAAACGAAAATTTTACTAAAAAATACACAAATTTATTCCCAACAGCGAACATTGGTTATGAAATATCTAAAGATAGAAGTATTACTTTAGGCTATAGCAGAAGACTGAGAAGACCACGTTCTAGATCATTGAACCCTTTCGAAAACAGAGCAAGTGAAACATTTTTTTACAAAGGAAATGTCAATTTAGATCCCACTTATTCAAACACCTTCGATGTAGGATATTTGAACAAATGGAAAAATTTAACTTTTAATTCATCTATTTACTATCAACATTCAACAAATAATATTGTTAGAGTAAATAATCAAGAAATTAGGGTGATTAATGGTAAAGAAACAAGTATTCTAGTAAGAATGCCGATTAATCTAGCCTCAGAAGAACGGATAGGTTTTGAGTTTACAACGAATTATACAGCCAATGATAAATTAAAACTTTCTGGTACATTTAACCTGTTTCAATTTGAGACAAGAGGAGAATACTCATACGATTTAACCAATCCAATTACTAATATAACCAACACAATTTCTCAAAATTTTGATAATAAAAACACCTCTTGGCTTGCCCGTTTAGATGCCAAAACAATACTTCCTTGGGAAATTCAATCACAAACTAGAGTCTTGTATACAGGACCAAGAAATAACGCTCTAAGTGAAGTTGAAGGTCTGCTCTCTGTGAATTTATCTTTTAGCAAAGAGCTCTTTAAAAAGAAAGCTACTCTCGTTTTAAACATCAGTGATTTGTTCAATTCAAGAAAATATAATTTCAAAAATTTTGCACCTAGTAAAGAAAATCCAACGAATATAACGGATCAAACATATCAGCGAAGTATTCGTCAAATTTCTCTGAATTTTTCCTATAGATTAAATAAGAAAAGAAAAAAAGAGATTCTGATGAAATAAGTGATTTTAAATTCTTTTTTCAAGCTTATCCTCTCTTTTAGATGATTATTTTCTGATTTATAATCACAAAAAAATCTCATCCAAAAATTGAATGAGATTTATATTTTTATTTTTTATAAAACTACTTTCCTTCAGCAGCTTTTTTAGCTTCCTTTTTCAATTTCATATTTTCCCAAATGGTTCCTCCAATCCAATAAGGAACTACAAATGTCAATAAGAAAATTAACAACCAAAAACCAGCTGTAAAAATAAACATAAATAAAACTAATCCTGAAAATTGTGAAAAATCTAACATCTGAAAAAATTGAAAATTAATTAAGCAAAAATAATACTTATTTTTAAAAATCAACTATTAAAAAATAAATAGTTTTCTAAAAATGACACTAATGAACTTCATGTAGTCATAGTTTTTTGTAATTTTGTTTTATCTAAAATTTATATCATAATTATGAAATATAGAATTGAAAAAGACACTATAGGACAAGTAAATGTTCCTGCAGATAAATATTGGGGAGCACAAACAGAACGTTCTCGTAAAAACTTTAAAATTGGTGCTGCAGCTTCAATGCCCCTTGAAATCGTATATGGTTTTGCTTATCTAAAAAAAGCGGCTGCATACACAAATGCAGAATTGGGTGTTTTAACCTCAGAAAAAAGAGATTTAATATCGCAAGTATGTGACGAAATTTTAGCTGGAAAACTAGACAACCAATTTCCTTTGGTTATTTGGCAAACAGGTTCTGGTACGCAATCGAATATGAATGTAAATGAAGTAATTGCAAACAGAGCACATGAAATTGCTGGAAAAGTAATTGGTGAAGGAGAAAAAACAATTCAACCAAATGATGATGTAAACAAGTCACAATCCTCCAATGATACATTTCCAACTGGGATGCATATTGCAATCTATAAAAAAATCATAGAAACTACCATTCCTGGTATTGAACAACTAAGAAATACTTTAAAAACAAAATCTGAAGCTTTCAAAGAAGTAGTAAAAATAGGACGTACGCATCTAATGGATGCAACTCCACTAACATTAGGGCAAGAATTTTCGGGGTATGTCGCACAATTAAACTTCGGCATAAAAGCATTAAAAAATACACTGGAACACTTATCACAGCTAGCACTTGGTGGAACTGCTGTTGGAACAGGATTGAATACCCCCGCTGGCTATGATGTATTAGTTGCAAAATATATTGCAGAATTTACAGAAACGCCCTTTGTTACTGCAGAAAATAAATTTGAAGCCCTAGCTGCACATGATGCTCTAGTAGAAACACATGGAGCATTAAAACAGATAGCCGTTTCTTTAAATAAAATTGCTAATGATATTAGAATGATGGCTTCAGGTCCAAGATCAGGAATTGGAGAGTTGATAATTCCGGCAAATGAACCTGGAAGTTCAATCATGCCTGGAAAAGTAAATCCTACCCAAGCAGAAGCAATAACCATGGTTTGTGCACAAGTGATGGGAAATGATGTTGCTGTTACAATAGGTGGAACTCAAGGACATTATGAACTTAATGTTTTTAAACCAATGATGGCTGCTAATGTTCTAGAATCTGCTCAATTAATTGGAGACGCTTGCGTTTCTTTTGATTTGAATTGTGCTGTGGGTATCGAACCGAATCGTGAAAGAATTACAGAATTAGTAAATAATTCTCTAATGTTAGTAACTGCTCTAAATACAAAAATAGGCTATTATAAAGCAGCAGAAATAGCAAATACTGCCCATGCAAACGGAACTTCTTTAAAAGAAGAAGCTGTGCGTTTAGGATATGTTACAAAAGAACAATATGATGAATGGGTGAAACCAAAAGAAATGACTGGCGGTCTAAAGTAAAAATATAAAATTTATAGTGTTTAAAAAGCTGCATCCTCCATGCAGCTTTTTTGCTTTAAGAAATTTGTATAAATAAAAATAAATTAGCCTTTCCTATATCTCATGTGTATTAAAAACTTCTGAAAATGATGAAATATTTACAAATGAAAAAAAAACTAAATGAAAAAAGAATCTTTTTTGAACAAATTAAAAGTGAGGTTTGGGGAGAAACTAGCTAAATTGATTCCATAAAAAACGCGCTTATCAATTTTTAAGAATCATTACGATAGATTTATGTATGTTTGTTACTGTTAATTCAATCTTTTTTTATGACTCAATTATTCATCAATATTAAAGAATTGGTTCAAGTCAGAGACGAGTCAGTAAAAAAAGTTTCTGGCTCTGAAATGAGTATTTTACCAACCATTAAAAATGCTTTCTTATTAATTAAAGACGAATTAATTTCTGATTTTGGCACAATGAATGAACTCCCAAATCATTCGATTGATAAAACCATAGATTGTTCAGGAAGAATGGTATTTCCCTCATGGTGTGATTCTCATACTCATATTGTTTATGCAGATAATAGAGAACAAGAATTTACAGATAGAATTAAAGGTTTTTCCTATGAAGAAATTGCTAATAATGGTGGAGGTATCTTAAATTCTACAAAAAAATTAAATAAAATTTCTGAGAAAGATTTATATCAGCAATCTTCAAAAAGATTGGAAGAACTTATTTCTCTTGGCACCGGTGCGATAGAAATAAAATCTGGCTATGGACTGACCGTGAATGCTGAATTAAAAATGTTACGTGTCATTAAAAAATTAAAAGAAAATTATGATATTCCAATAAAAGCAACCTTTCTAGGAGCCCATGCAATTCCAAAAAAATTTAAAAACAATAAAGAAGGGTATATCAATCTAATAATTGATGAAATGTTACCTAAGATCGCTAATGAAAATTTAGCAGATTTTATTGATATCTTCTGTGAAATAGGTTATTTTTCTGTAACTGATACCGATAGAATTCTATCAGCAGCAAAACAATATAATTTAATTCCTAAAATACATGTAAACCAATTTAATAGCATTGGAGGTATTGAAATTTCTACGAAACACAATGCAATATCTGTAGATCATTTAGAGATTTTATCCGCTAGAGATTTAGAAATTTTAAAAGTATCAAACTCAATTCCAGTTGTTCTTCCTTCTTGTTCTTTTTTTTTAAGTATCCCTTATGCTCCCGGAAGAAAATTGATTGACAATGGTTTAGCTTTGGCAATTGCTTCAGATTACAATCCTGGTTCATCTCCATCAGGAAACATGAATTTTGTGATCTCTACAGCTTGTATAAAAATGAAAATTACACCGGAAGAAGCTATTAATGCTGCAACCATTAACGGAGCATATGCAATGAATTTATCTCAAAAAGTGGGGAGTATTACAAAAGGAAAATTTGCTAACTTCTTTATATCTAAAGAAATTCCTAGTTTTAATTTTATTCCTTATAACTTTGGTAATAGCTCAATAGAAACTGTTTACACAAAGGGAAAAAAACAATAAAGTTAAAAATGCTTTTTAATTATTTTTTTAATTTCATAAAACGAATAATTTTTGAAAAAAGATTCTTATTTTTTTCATTTTCATGATACCCATTACTATACTTACCGTAACCGTAACCATAACCGTAACCATAATTATTGTCAACGAAAAAATCATTTAATACGTAGCTAATATTGGTTACTTCTTTATTTTTATATTTGTCATCTATCATTTTCATCATTCCTTTTTCAGAATAATTCTGTCTGACCACATAAATAATTGCATCCGCATATTTAAATAACTCTAAACCATCTGAAACTATACCTACCGGAGGTGTATCAATAATAATATAATCATATCTCTCTTTGAGACTTTTAAACATTTTATTAGTAGTATCATTTAATAGAAGCTCTGAGGGATTGGGAGGAACTGGTCCAGATAAAATAATATCTAAATTTGGTATTTTACTTGAAATTATAGTTTCATCTAAAGTCTTTTGATTTATAAGGTGATTGACAACACCTGAATCATTTGACAAATCAAAATCTTCATAAATTTTTGGCTTTCGCAAATCTAAACCAATCAAAACTGTTTTCTTTCCACTCAAAGCAAAAACTGATGCCATGTTAATAGAAATCATTGTCTTTCCTTCGCCACCAACAGAAGATGTTATAAGTAATGTTTTAGATTCATCTTTCTCAGCATTTTTAAACAAAAATCTAATATTAGTTCGAATAGCTCTAAATGACTCTGAAATAGAAGATTTCGGCCTACTATAAACTGCCAGATTATTAATGTCTGTATTTTTGCCAATAACTCCTAGCACAGGAATGGCATAACTATTTTGAATTTCTTCAACAGAATGAATCTTATTATCAAATAGCTCCCTAATAATGATATAAAAAAACGGAATAACAGACCCAAAAATTAAACCAAGTAAATAATTAAATTGTGGATTAGGGTAATTAGGCCCTTCACCTAAATCTTTCGCTTTATCAATTATTTTTATATCCGATATATTGGCAGCAATCGCTGTACCAGCTTCATAACTCTTCTGTTTTAAATAGTTATAATTTGCTTCTGAAATCTCAAAATTTCTTTGATATTTTAATAAACCCTGCTCTCTTGATGGCAATTGTTTTAATTTAGAATTAGAAATTAAAAGTCTTTTCTTTAGCTTATCAATTTTATCGTCATTGATGGATTTTAAATTTACTATATTTTCTATTAAATTATTTTTAACAGTAAAAATCTCATTATTCAAAACCTTCAAAGCAGGATAGCTTTCAGTGACCATCGATTTTAATCGCAATCTTAAAGTTGACTTTTGAATAAGAATTGTAATTCCTTCAGTTATTTTTGCATCTTGAATTTTAATTAATGCAGGTACAGGAATACCATCTAGATATTGATTGTGTGTTAAAATATAAGTTTTTAATTTTTTTAAGTAATTATTAAATTCTGATAGCTCCTTTTTCTGTTTTTCGAGTTCAAGTATTTCTTCATAAATCTTAGACCCTTCAAGAGATAAATCAAAAATATTATTAAGCTCTTTATAAATTCCTAATTGTTTTTCTATTCTATTTAAACTATCTTTTTCTATTAGAAAAAGTTCATCAATGTACTTTTTTGTATTTATGGCATATTGTATCTTTTGCTCTTGTTTATCTTCACCAAGTATTTTTACTGTAGCGTTTAAATAATCTACGATTCTATTTTTATTAGGCCCGCTCATAGAAAGTGACAAAAGAGAAGCTGCATCAGTAATTTCTATTACACTTATATCTTTGTATAAGTCAACTGTTTTATCGAAATCCTGAAAACTTATATAATAAATTTCTCCAATTTTAAATAGACTAGTTTTTTGAAGAGAAAAATTTAAAAAAGGAGTTTCAATAACTTTATCTGTGTGAAATTCCTCTGAAAAACTAGGTTCTAAAGATGAATATTTAGAGATAAAATTTGTATCATAATTTATTAAATCATCAGGCTCCTCACTATTAAAATTAAAAGATAATTTAAAAGTATTCTTCCCTATAATTTCTATTTCTAAAAGTTTATTTAATAATTGTGGTTTATTTGTTCGAAGCTTAACTGTAAAGGGAGTATACCCATACACATCCTCATTTCTATACTCACCTTCTTTGAGATAGCTTACAAAAAAACTTGTTTTTTTAACTACTTTTTCATTGTGGGATCTCGAACCTAAAATAACCTTAATGCTTTCTATTTCATCGCTTGCTCCTCCCCAATTAAAAGCAATATTAGTACCCGTAGAAAACAATGGATTATTTTCTTCTTTTATAGAAATTATACTGCTTAACGTATATTCTTTTTGTTCGTAGCCATTCACGAAATTGGCTATAATTAAAGCAGTAAGGATCGCTGTTAAAAAAAATTTCCAATACGATATTAGTTTTAAAATATAAAATCTAATATCTATATAATCTTTAACAATTGGTATCTTAAAATTTGTTTTATTATCCATAAAACTATATGTTTCTAGCTAGAATAAAAGTAGAAGTTAATAATGTAAAAATTGATATTACTGTTGAAAGTGTCTGCAAACCAGTAGTTCCTGTACCCCAAGATTTTTGTTTTAAGGGTACAACATTAATAATGTCATTAGATTTAATATAGAAAACATGAGAGTTAAGAGCATTTATATCTGTTAAATCAACAAGAAACTTTTCAGTACCCGAAATTGAATTTCTTATAACTTCTACTTTCTTTCTATTACCAACAATTGTAATATCACCAGAGTTTGCGATTGCATCAATTATAGAAACTTTATTTTGATAAACAACTTTTGGCCCGGGTTGTAAAACTTCTCCTATAACAGTGTATCGAATACCTGATAATTTAACAGATACAAAAATATCTTCACTATTTTTTATAAACTTCTTTAATCCATTTTCAATTTTTTTTCTAACTTCTGTAGTTGTGTATCCCAAGACATTTATTGTCCCTAAAATTGGCATTCTAACATTGCCATTACTATCAATACTATAATCTAAAAAGTAGCTATTTCCTTGTGAAGGATTTATATTCACAGAATTTTCTGAAACTTGCTTCTTAAAAATTGCAACTAACTTTTCTTCATTACACTTTATGTCAATATTCAATATATCCCCAATTTGTAATTTGTATGGAATATCATTTACTCTTTTTATTTCTTTTTTTTGAATTGGATCTCCTTGTAAATAAATTAAGTCCTTACTAGAAACACATGAAAAAAGAAAAAAGAAAAATAAGGGTAATAAAAAATACTTTTTCATTTTCATTTTATATTCAATATTTAAAAATACACTTTTTAAAAATGGTTTGCTATAATTTTATTTTATTTTCGTATTTTATTATAACATGAGCTTTAGAATCATCGAGTATTTAAAATTTCTTTCAAAGTCTTCAAATCAGCATGGAGTGCACTCTCCTTTTGTATACAATTTAGTAACGCTCTGTTTTTATAGAAAAATAAATCCCAATCAATTGGCGATATTTTTAAACATTAAAAAACGAATATTAAATTACAAAAAAACAATTCTCGTCAATGATTTAGGTTCTGGTTCTAGAATTTTTAAAACAAATAAACGCGAGATCTCTAATATAGGGAAAATAGCCGGTATTTCAAAAAAAAAAGCAGCGATATTAATTCGCTTAATAGACTATTATAGGCCCTCTAATATTTTAGAAATAGGGACCTCTGTTGGTTTAAGTACTTCTGCTATTAAAATTGGTAATGATAAATCTAACATTACCACATTAGAAGGATGTCTGGAAACAAGTAAAATAGCCAAAAAATTATTCAAAGAGCAAAAATTTAATAATATTAATATAATTACTGGTAATTTTAAAGACACCATCAAACAAGTAATAAAAGAAAAGCAATTTGATTTTATTTATTTTGATGGAAATCATACAAAAAAAGACACCTTAAATTATTTTAAAGATTGTTTAACTACAATAAAAAATGATTCTTTTTGGGTTTTTGATGATATTTATTGGAATCAAGAAATGAAACAAGCTTGGTCTGAAATTAAAAAACATCCAAAAGTTACGGTTACTGTTGATATTTTTCACTGGGGAATCGTATTTTTCAGAAAAGAACAAGCCGAAGAACATTTTAAGATTAGAGTTTAACAATTTTTTAGAAAATAATCGTTGTAACTTTGAAGTCTTCAAGCTTGAAACTCAAAAAAATGAAAATATATACAAAAACAGGCGATACTGGCACCACTGCTCTTTTTGGAGGGACTAGGGTTAAAAAATACAATTTACGTATTGAAAGTTATGGAACCGTAGATGAACTTAATTCATATATTGGTTTGATAAAAGACCAAGAGATTAGTGATCTTCATAAAAGCTATTTACTACAAATTCAGAATAAATTGTTCACATTAGGAGCAATGCTTGCAACTCCTCCTGAAAAAGAAACACTGAAAAGTGGAAAACAAAGATTAAATATTCCGAAAATTGATGAAACTTCAATTCTATCTTTGGAAAAAAAAATAGATAAAATAGATGAAGAGCTTCCTCAAATGACACATTTTATTCTTCCTGGTGGTCATCAAGCTGTGTCATTCTGTCACATAGCAAGATGTGTTTGTAGGCGCGCTGAACGGTTATCTGTAGAACTGAATGATCAAGAAAAAATTAATACCAATATAATTATATACTTAAACCGTCTTTCTGACTATCTTTTTATGTTGGCACGAAAATTGTCTATGGACCTATTAGTAGAGGAAATTAAGTGGATTCCCGAAAAAAAATAATAAGTTCTTTTTTTATCGATTTTGTTAATTTATAAATTTTATTTCACAATTAAAACATTGATTTTAAGCAGGTAATGAAATTTAAACGTTCAATAACAGTAAATTTCATAAAAAAGACTTGCATAATTGCGTAAAAAAATTATTTTTGCACAAAATAAACAACAAGAAATGTATTGGACGTTAGAATTAGCATCTTATTTAGCAGATGCACCTTGGCCAGCAACCAAAGATGAGTTAATAGATTATGCTATTAGAACTGGAGCTCCTTTAGAAGTAGTAGAAAATCTACAAGATATAGAAGATGAGGGAGATTCATATGACTCAATTGTTGAGATTTGGCCAGATTATCCAACTGAAGATGATTATCTTTGGAATGAGGATGAATATTAAATACAGCAAAAATATAAAGTCTCTAAAGAGGCTTTTTTTTTTTCATGTATTCGAAAACATTTCTTTTAGCAAAATAAAAATTGAATCTCAATTGAAATAACACAGTTACGTAAGTAACTGAAAAAACATATAAAATGAATATTTTAAATTCAGTTATTAAACTTTTTGTGGGTGATAAGCAACAAAAGGATTTAAAAGGATTACAACCAATAGTAACAGATGTAAAAAAATTCGAAATCGAATTTTCTAAACTCTCTAATGATGAACTTCGAGAGAAAACAATCGCGTTTAAAAATAAAATTAAATCTGCTACAAAAGAGTTTAATGATCAAATTACTGCTTTAGAAATCGAAGCAAAAACAGCAGAAATAGACCGTCAAGAAGACATTTACTCTGAAATAGACACTTTAAAAGATAAAGCGTATACGGTTTCTGAAGATACCCTAATTGAAATTATGCCAGAAGCTTTTGCCGTGGTAAAAGAAACGGCAAAACGTTTTGTTGAAAATAAAGAAATTGAAGTTACTGCAACTCCTTACGATAGAGAATTATCTGCAGAAAGAGAAAATATTACTTTAGAAAATGACAAAGCATTTTGGGCTAATTCTTGGGACGCAGCTGGAAAACCCGTTACTTGGGATATGGTTCATTACGATGTACAATTAATTGGTGGTTCTGTGCTCCATCAAGGAAAAGTTGCAGAAATGATGACTGGTGAAGGAAAAACATTGGTTTCTACTTTACCTGTTTATTTAAATGCATTGACAGGAAATGGGGTTCACTTAGTTACTGTAAATGATTATTTAGCAAAGCGTGATAAAGCATGGATGGGACCAATTTTTGAATTTCACGGTTTTACTACAGACTGTATCGATTACCATCAACCAAACTCTGATGCTCGAAGAAAAGCATACAACGCAGACATTACCTACGGAACAAATAATGAGTTTGGATTCGATTATTTACGTGATAACATGGCGAGTTCTAAAGATGATCTAGTTCAAAGAGCACCAAATTATGCCATTATTGATGAAGTAGATTCTGTTTTAATTGATGATGCTAGAACTCCGTTAATAATCTCAGGAGCAGTTCCACAAGGAGACAGACACGAATTCAACGAATTAAAACCTCTAGTCGCTGATCTAGTTACTTTACAAAAACAACATTTGGTGGGTGTTTTAGCAGAAGCTAAAAAATTAATTAAAGAAGGTGATGACAAAGAAGGTGGATTCTTATTGTTAAGAGTTTATAGAGGTTTGCCTAAAAACAAAGCTTTAATTA
>JAQWIO010000013.1 GCA_029248845.1 Polaribacter sp.
TCCCTCCCATAATCCTGCTGAATCTCTAAATGTTTTTATGCCACTTTCAGCAGAAATACCAGCTCCAGTTAAAACAACTACTTTTTTTATCATGAGTAAAAATAATAATTTTTAAGTTTGTATATATGATTGATAAAAAACTATTAAACTACTTTGAAACTTTTTTAACCGATAAGAGAAAAAATCTATTTAAGAGGGTTATAGAAAATAGAACAAAACATTTTACGGTTGTACTAGAAGATATTTTTCAACCACACAATGCCAGCGCAGTTGTTAGAACTTGTGATATTTTTGGGATACAAAATATATATATTATCGAGAATAAATACACAAATAAAGTTTCTAGACATGTTGCAAAAGGTTCTCAAAAATGGATTAGCTCCAAGCGTTATAAATCTGATGGAAATAACACTAAAATTTGCATAGACAATTTACGGGAGAAAGGATATCAAATTATCGCAACAACGCCTCATAATAATTCTTGTTTATTGCATGAATTTGATATTTCAAAAAAATCAGCATTTGTATTTGGAGTAGAATCAGAGGGGGTATCAGACAATGTAAAAGAACAAGCAGATGGATTTTTAAAAATACCAATGGTGGGTTTTACAGAGAGTTTAAATATTTCTGTGGCTGCTGCAATTATTTTACAGGAGATAACTACAAAGTTGAGAAATTCTACTATTGATTGGCAGCTCAGTAAAGAAGAAAAAGAAACGTTGTATTATGATTGGGTAAAGAAAACTATTAAAAATGTTGAGAAGATAGAAAAACATTACCATCAGCATTTAAAATAACTTTAAATTAATTTAAGCATTGAAATAAAAATCTATTAAAAATTTTAATGGGATAAATTTTAATCAAAAAAGACATTCTCAATAGTGGCAGATGAATCGCAACGCTTAACCAATAAACTTACTTTTTTTAATTCTTTTTTTCCTGTAATGAAATATTCTGCACAAGGTTTTTTTCTAGGATTTCCTCTCCCAAAATCAACGTCCCCATTGTTTAAAATTGTAGAAATTTTTAATGAATCAACACCAAATTTCTGCATAGAATTTATAGCAGTACTAGTAAATAGGCGTGTTCTAATTCTAATTGTTTTTAGTGTCCTTGCATCCATTCCGTAATCGAAAGTTGCTTTTTTCTTTTGCCAGAAAAAATAGACTCCAACAGAGCTTATCGCAACCCCTACGAGGTAATATAGAATTCTTTTAATCAGCATTATAAAAATTTAAAAAGCAAAGATAATTTTTTGTACTCAAAGAGTATTATAAAATCAACAAATTAATATCTTTATAGGGCAAATTAAACCAATCTGAAACTGTTTTATTGGAAAGAATTCCATGATAAAAATACATTCCGTTTCGTAAACCTTTATCAAAACGTGCTGCATTTTCAAATCCACCTTCATCAGCAATATTCAAAAGATATGGTGTGAAAATATTACTTATTGACAAAGTAGCAGTCCTAGCATAACGAGCTGGAATATTTGGGACACAATAATGAACGACGCCGTGTTTTAAAAAAGTAGGTGTTTTGTGTGTTGTTATATTTGAAGTTTCAAAACAACCGCCACGATCTATACTTACATCAATAATAACAGAACCTTCTTTCATTGTTTCTATCATTTCTTCAGTAGCACAAATAGGAGATCTATTTTTACCTCTTAGTGCTCCAATTGCCACATCAGCTCTCATTAAGGCTTTAGCTATTGACTTGGGTTGTAATGTAGATGTGTAGATGGGAGCATTTAAAGAATGCTGTAGTTTTCTTAATTTACTTATTGAATTGTCAAAAACTTTAACTCTTGCACCCAACCCTAAAGCTGCTCTTGCAGCATGTTCACCAACAGTACCAGCGCCAAAAATAACAACACTTGTAGGCGGTACACCTCCAATATTTCCTAGCAGCAAACCATTACCAATATTGGTTCCACTCATTAATTCAGCAGCAATTAAAACAGAGGCAGTTCCAGCAATTTCACTTAATGATTTTACAATTGGATAAGTTTCGTGTTCATCTTTTATATAGTCAAAAGCAACAGCAGTAATCCGTTTTTTTTCTAAACATTCAAAATATTTTTTATGCTGGGTTTTTAATTGTAAGGAGGAAATTAAAAAAGCCTTCGGATTCATATATCCAATTTCTTTTTCTGAGGGTGGAGCTACTTTTAAAACAATATTACATTTAAAAGCCTCTTCTACATCATAGGATATTTTTGCTCCAGCTTCAGAATACTTACGATCAGAGTAATTTGCGTGGTCACCTGCACCAGTTTCTATAACAATTCTATGTCCATGTGCACACAAAGCAGAGACAGCGTCTGGAGTTAAACAAACACGTTTTTCTCCTAAATATGTTTCTTTAGGCAAGCCAATAAAAAGTTCTCCTTTTTGTTTTTTAATTTCTAACATTTCCTCTTGCGGAAGTAATTCTTCTTTACTGAAAGGAGAGAATGAACTCATAATATATTTATTTTAATTGAATATTTCGCTGCCCCTTATCTAAGATAGATAAATAAATTTGAACAGCATCTAAAGGTAATAAATTTTTGATGTTTTCTGGCCATTCAATCAAACACCAATACTTATTATCAAAATATTCTTCAATGCCCATATCTAAAGCTTCCTCTTCATCTTCAATTCTATAAAAATCAAAATGAAAAACTTTTTTGTTTTTTGAGGTTTCATATTCATTTACAAGTGAAAAAGTAGGAGAAGATATGGTATCTAAAACATCAAGTTGATTACAAATCTCTTTGATTAGGGTAGTTTTTCCAGCCCCCATTTCTCCATAAAAAAGAAGCTGTTTAGACTTTACTGATGCGATGATTTCAGAAGCAATAGTCGGTAAATCTTCTAAAGTGTAATTTTTATTCATACTACAAAAATAAGAAACCTATCACGTCTTTATTAAAATATTATGTGAATTTAGATTCCTATTTTATTTCTTTGTTTACTTCGGACTGTAAACCACACATGGAATAATGACTTCCTCTAAAGAGACACCTCCATGCTGATACGTGTTTTTATAATATTTTACATAATGATTAAAGTTATTTGGATAAGCAAAAAATAAATCTTCTTTTGCAAAAACATACGCACTATTCATTGTAATCGCTGGTAAAAATATGTCTTTCGGATTTCTGACAGCATACACATCTTTTTCTTCGTAAGATAAGCTTCTACCTGTCTTATAACGAAGGTTTGCACTAATATTTTTATCACCAATTACTTTGGTTGGGTGTTTGCAATTAATCGTCCCATGATCGGTTGTAATGATTAATTTTTGCCCTAAATTTTGAGCCTTTTGAATAATTTCAATTAAAGGTGAATTTTTAAACCAACTTAAGGTTAAACTTCTATATGCTTTATCGTCTCCAGCTAATTCTTTTATAACTTCCATTTCTGTTTTAGAATGAGACAACATGTCAACAAAATTATACACAACAGCTGTTAAGTCATTTTCTTTAGTTCCGTTAAAATTATTAGCTAAATCTTTGGCGTTTTTAAGATTTGTTATTTTATAATATTCGTGTTTTATGTTTAATCCTAGTCGTTTAATTTGTGCTGATAAAAAGTCGTTTTCATATAAATTCATTCCCCCTTCGTCTGTATCGTTTTTCCAAAAATTTGGATAACGTGTTTCCATTTCAGAGGGCATTAGTCCAGAAAAAATAGCGTTTCTTGCATATTGAGTTGCAGTTGGTAAAATAGAAAAATAAGAATGTTCAACATCTTTTTTGTAGTAATTGTTAATGAATGGCTCTAAAATTCTATATTGATCGTATCTTAAATTATCTATTACAATCCATAATACTCCCTGTGATTTACTTAATTCAGGAACAACATAATCTTTAAATAGCGTATGTGAAAAAGTAGGTTTATCATATGCAGTTAGAAAGTCTTCGTAATTCTTCTTTATAAACTTAAAAAAAAGAGTATTTGCTTCTAATTTTTGACTTTCTAAAATATCCAACATTCCAGAGTCACTGATATTTTCAAGTTCTAGTTCCCAATGAATCAATTTTTTGTATAGATCAATCCAATCTTCATAAGAGTTAACCATTGCTAGATCCATTGAAATTTTACGAAACTCTTGTTGATATTTTGAGGTGGTTTTCTCAGAAACTAAACGAGAGTTATCTAAGTTCTTTTTTAAACTTAATAAAATCTGACTTGGATTTACAGGTTTAATTAAATAATCTGCAATTTTCGATCCAATTGCTTCTTCCATAATATACTCTTCCTCACTCTTGGTAATCATAACAACAGGGAGGTTGGCTTGCTTTAGTTTAATTTCAGTAAGTGTATCTAAGCCAGATAAGCCAGGCATGTTTTCATCTAGAAAAACGATATCAAAATTTTCATTATCAACCATATCAATGGCATCAGTTCCATTTGTACATGAAGTGACTTTATAGTTTTTTTGTTCAAGAAAAAGAATGTGAGGCTTTAATAATTCTATCTCATCATCAACCCATAAAATTTGTATACTACTCATATTTACTTTTAAATTATAACATTTAACCATAAAAGTAACTAATTGTTATGCTTTTTTACTTTTATAAATAATAAAATATTGCCAAAAAAAATTAATGTTTGTATTTTGCAAAAGATTGATAAAAAATTTCCATTGAATACTAAGAACCCAAATAAATTAAAAATTCTTAACGATCCTATCTACGGATTTATACAAATACCCAATACGCTAATTTATGATCTTATAGAACACCCTTATTTTCAGCGTTTAAGAAGAATAACTCAAATGGGTTTTACAAATTTGGTTTATCCGGGTGCAAATCACACACGATTTCATCATGCAATAGGTTGCATTCATTTGATGCAAAAAGCAATAAGAGTTTTAAGATTTAAGGAAGTTCAAATTTCAGAAGAAGAAGAAAATGCTCTTTACATTGCTATTTTATTACATGACGTTGGTCATGGAGCGTTTTCACATGCTTTAGAACACAGCATAGTTAATGGTATTTCTCATGAGGAAATTTCTTTAAAATTTATGAGAAAATTAAATAAAGAATTTGAAGGAAAATTAACTTTAGCAATAGAAATATTTGAAGGAAATTATACGCGTAAATTTTTATATCAGTTAATATCAAGTCAGTTAGATATTGACAGATTAGATTATTTGAAAAGAGACAGTTTTTACACAGGTGTAACAGAAGGAAATATTTCATCAGATAGATTAATTGCTATGATGAATGTTAAGAACGACGAATTAGTTATTGAAGAAAAAGGAATTTATTCTGTTGAGAAGTTTTTAATTGCTAGAAGGTTAATGTATTGGCAAGTATATCTTCATAAAACAGGGTTAGTTGCAGAAAACATGCTTGTAAATGTTTTAAAAAGAGCAAAAGAATTAGCAGAAAAAGGAGAAGAATTATTTGCAAGTTCTGCTTTAAAATATTTTTTATACCATCAAATATCTGAAATAAATTTTAATGACAAAACATTAGAAATGTTTTCTAAATTAGATGATTATGATGTTTTATCGGCAATCAAACAATGGATACATCATGATGACAAAATACTTTCTTTATTATCACAAATGATTATAGATAGAAAATTACTTCGAATTGAAATTCAACAAGAAAAATTTAATGAATTGTATTTAAACAAAAAACAAGCTGAAGTTTATAAAAAATTTACACTTTCTAAGAATGAAGGAAGATTCCTTGTTTTTTCAAATAATATTATAAATCAAGCTTACCATCAAGAAAAACCTATTTATATACTAAATAAAAAAGGGAATCTAAAAGATATTGCTGAAGCTTCAGACCAATTAAACCTTCAAGCACTTACAAATCCAGTAATTAAACACTTTATTTGTTATCCAAAGTAGAATGATATTAGCCAAATCACTATAAATTTTATATTTTTGCAAATAATGAAATTTACAGCACAACAAATTGCAGACATTTTAGAAGGGACTATTATCGGGAACCCAGAAGTAGAGGTTTCTAAAATTTCTAAGATAGAAGAGGGTGAAAAAGGGTCTTTAACTTTTCTTTCAAATCCAAAATATTATCCTTTTCTATACACTACAAATGCTTCTATTACTATTGTTGATAAGGAATTTAAGCCAGAAAAAAAAATTAGCACAACGCTGATTAGTGTTGAAAATGCATACGAATCATTTTCCAAAGTATTAGAATTTTACAATCAAATAAAAGACCACAAAGTAGGAAGAGAAGCTCCCAATTTTATATCTGAATCAGCAAAAATTGGTATCAATGAATACATTGGTGCATTTTCATATATAGGTGAAAATGTAACAATAGGCGAAAATGTAAAAATTTATCCCAATTCTTACATTGGCGACAATACATTTATTGGAGATAATTGTGTTTTATTTTCTGGAGTGAAAATTTATTCTGAAACCATTATTGGAAATAATTGTAAAATTCATTCTGGAACTGTAATAGGTTCTGATGGATTTGGTTTTTTACCAAATAAAAATGGATCATTTAAAGCAATACCGCAAATTGGTAATGTAATTATTGAAGATAATGTAGATATTGGTTCTTCCTGTACAATAGATAGAGCTACCATGGGCTCAACAATTATAAGAGAAGGGGTTAAGCTAGACAATCAAATACAAGTCGCACACAATGTAGAAATCAGAAAAAATACAGTGATTGCAGCACAATCTGGTATTGCAGGATCAACAAAAGTTGGTGAAAATTGTATGATTGGTGGACAAGTTGGTATTGCAGGTCATTTAACATTAGGAAACAACCTAAAAATTCAAGCTCAATCTGGTATTTCTAAAAACTTAAAAGACAATTTAATTGTTCAAGGAACACCCGCTTTTGATTATTCAGATTTCAATAAAAGCTACGTTCTTTTTAAAAATTTACCCAAAATAGTATCAAAAATTAACCATATAGAAAAAGAGTTTGATGCTCAAAAATAAAAAAAATAATGAGTAAGAAACAAAAAACAATCCAAAAAGAAGTAAGTTTATCTGGCGTTGGTATTCATACAGGTAATACTGTAAAAATGACAATAAAGCCAGCTCCTATAGATCACGGCTTTGCATTTTGTAGGGTTGATCTTCAAGGTTCGCCAATAATTGCAGCAAAAGCAGAATATGTAGTCAATACACAAAGAGGAACAAACCTTGAAAAAAATGGTGTTCAAATTCAAACTTCAGAACATGTCTTAGCTGCCGCTGTTGGATTAGATATAGATAATTTATTAATCGAAATTAATTCATCAGAACCTCCTATTATGGATGGTTCTTCAAAATATTTTATAGAAGCACTAGAAAAGGCTGGGATTGAAGAACAAGATGCAGATATAGAAGAATACATTGTTAAAGATATTATATCTTATAAAGACGAGGTTACTGGTAGTGAAATTATTTTAATGCCCTCAGAGGAATATCAAGTTACGACTATGGTAGATTTCGGTACTAAAATATTAGGCACACAAAATGCAAACCTAGCTAAAATTTCTGATTTTAAAGAAGAGATAGCAGCTGCAAGAACTTTTAGTTTTTTACATGAAATTGAAATGCTTTTAGAAAATGATCTAATTAAAGGTGGTGATTTAAATAATGCTATTGTATATGTTGATAAAGAATTGTCTGATAGTACAATGGAAAAATTAAAAAAAGCATTCAATAAAGATGATATTGCCATAAAACCAAATGGTATTCTAGATAATCTTACTTTGCATTGGGCAAATGAAGCTGCAAGACATAAGTTGTTAGACGTAATTGGCGATTTAGCCCTGGTAGGAATTAGAATTAAAGGAAAAGTAATTGCTAATAAACCAGGACATATGGTAAATACGCAGTTTGCAAAAAAACTAGCGAAAATTATCAAACTAGAAAAAAGAAACAACGTTCCTAAATATGATTTAGATGCAGCTCCATTGATGGATATTCATCAAATAATGGATGTTTTGCCGCACAGACCTCCTTTTTTATTGATTGATAGAATATTAGAACTTTCTGATAAACATGTGGTTGGTATGAAGAATGTGACTATGAATGAAAATTATTTTGTTGGTCACTTTCCAGGTTCTCCAGTAATGCCTGGTGTTTTACAAGTTGAATCAATGGCTCAATGTGGTGGAGTTTTAGTATTAAATACTGTACCAGATCCAGAAAACTATCTTACCTATTTTATGAAGATGGATAAAGTAAAATTTAAACAAAAAGTTTTACCTGGAGATACCCTAATATT
>JAQWIO010000018.1 GCA_029248845.1 Polaribacter sp.
CCTGGTTGTAAATTAGATACCAATCAAAAATTAGTAATTGCTGAGAGATTAGATTTATTAGGTGTAAATATCATTGAAGCAGGTTTTCCAGTTTCGAGCCCTGGAGATTTCAAGTCTGTTTCTGAGATTTCAAAAATTGTAAAAAATGCAACTGTTTGTGGGTTAACAAGAGCAGTAGAAAATGATATAAAAGTAGCTGCGGATGCATTGAAATATGCAAAATTTCCAAGAATTCATACTGGAATTGGGACCAGTGATTCACACATACAATTCAAATTCAATTCTTCTAAAGATGAAGTTATTGAAAGAGCTAAGAAAGCCGTTTCTTATGCCAAGTCTTTTGTTGAAGATGTTGAGTTTTACGCAGAGGATGCCGGTAGAACTGATAATGAATATTTAGCAAGAGTGTGTGAAGAGGTTATAAAAGCTGGTGCAACTGTATTGAATATTCCAGACACTACAGGGTATTGTTTGCCTGAAGAATATGGTGCAAAAATTAAGTATTTACGTGAAAACGTAAAAGGAATAGAAAATGTAATTCTTTCTTGCCATTGCCACAACGATTTAGGCATGGCTACTGCAAATTCAATTGCAGGTGTTATCAATGGTGCTCGTCAAATTGAGTGTACCATTAATGGAATTGGCGAAAGAGCAGGTAATACAGCTCTAGAAGAAGTAGTAATGGTCTTAAAACAACATCCCTACTTAAACTTAGAAACAAGTATCAACACAAAATTATTATACGACACAAGCATCATGGTTCGTGAAAGTATGGGAATGCCTGTACAACCAAACAAAGCAATTGTTGGCGCAAATGCTTTTGCTCACAGCTCTGGTATTCATCAAGATGGAGTTATAAAAAACAGAGAAACATATGAAATTATGGATCCTGAAGATGTTGGAGTAACAGAAAGTGCTATTGTATTAACAGCAAGAAGTGGTAGAGCAGCTTTAGCATATAGAGCAAAAAAAATTGGATATGAACTAACCAAGGCACAATTAGATGTTGCTTACAGCGCTTTCTTGAGAACAGCAGATAAACAAAAAGAAGTAAAAGATACTGATATTCATCGTATTATGAAGGAAGTGGGTAAAACCTCAAAAATACTGATGTTATAAAACGAACAAACTCCTTTTTTTAAAATACAGTTATAAATCTCTGGAGAACAATTTAAAAAAACTATCTTTGAATGTAGTTAAATTTTTAGATTCCAAAAAAATACAATGAAATATACAATTGCAGTAATCCCTGGAGACGGTATTGGGCCAGAGGTAACTACTCAAGCCAAAAAAGCACTAGATGCTATTGCTGAGGTGTATGATCATATTTTTTTATACAAAGAAGCCCAAATGGGAGCTTGTGCAATTGATTCTACAGGAAATCCATTGCCCGCTGCTACCATTGATATATGTAAAAGTTCAGATGCGATCTTATTTGGAGCTATTGGAGAATTAAAATATGACAATGACCCAACTCTAAAAGTAAGACCAGAGCAAGGGCTTTTGCGCTTGAGAAAAGAGTTGGGATTATTTTGCAATGTAAGGCCTGTAAAGGCTTATGATAAACTAATAAAAAACTCTCCTCTAAAAAAAGAAATTGTTATTGGAACCGATATTGCCATCTACAGAGAGCTAACAGGAGGTATTTATTTCGGAACAAAAGAAACAACAAAAGACGGTATGTCTGCTTTTGATGGCTGTTCTTACACTGTACAAGAAATTTCTAGAGTAACACATCTAGCATTTAAAGCGGCTCAGAATAGAAAGAAGAAAGTAACGTTAGTAGACAAAGCAAATGTTCTAGAAACTTCCCGTTTGTGGAGAAAGACAGTTATAAATATCGCGAAGGAATATAAAGATGTTGCTTTAGATTTTTTATTTGTTGACAATGCAGCCATGCAAATCATTCAAAATCCAAAACAATTTGATGTAGTACTTACCGAAAATTTATTTGGAGACATTATTTCAGATGAAGCCAGCGTAATTTGCGGTTCAATTGGATTATTGGCATCCAGCTCTATTGGAGAAAAAAATGCTTTGTTTGAACCCATACATGGTTCTTTTCCGCAAGCAAAAGGAAAAGACATTGCAAATCCTTTAGCGTCTATTTTATCTGCTGCGATGTTATTAGAGCATTTAGGGTTACACGATGAAGCTGATGCAATTCAAAGAGCGGTAGAAAAGTCATTAGATTTAGGCATTACTACTCAAGATTTAAAAGGGAAAAACCAGTACGCAGCTTCCACGGCTAAAGTAGGTGATTTTATTGCAGATTATATTGCAAATCAAGAAGATAGTGCTATGAATTTTAAAAATATTCATATGGGGCAAAGTACAATAATCTAAAAAAATGTTGCTTTGGTTGTATGCTTAAAGAATCCAAAAAAGTTGCAAACAAATGCAATTATAATATTTAAAGGCATTTTTTCAAAAATTATTATTCATACAAAGTAAGTACCATTTAGATTATAATTTTAAATAGAGCTTTCCATTAAAACGGAAGGTTTTTTATTGAAAGTATTTTAAGGATTGAACGTCATATTAAAAAAGGGTTAAAGTATTGTTAATGAGTTTTTTAAAAATTAATTTCACCACGTGAATTTAAAGATAAAGGTTCAGAAATATTCAATAAAAATAGCAAAACATAGTAATTTCGTTCACAAATTGAAGAAAACGTTACATGATATTAAACAAACACAGTAAAAGATTAACACAAGATGAATCTCAGCCAGCATCACAAGCAATGCTGTATGCTGTTGGTTTATCAGACGAAGATATGAGCAAAGCTCAAGTGGGTATTGCTAGTACAGGTTATGACGGAAACCCATGTAACATGCATTTGAATAATTTGGCAGGCGAAGTCAAAGTTGAGAGTAATATTGCTGGTTTGGTTGGTTTAGGATTTAATACAATAGGTGTATCAGATGGAATTTCTATGGGAACTTCAGGAATGAATTACTCATTAGCATCGAGAGATATTATTGCAGATTCAATAGAAACTGTTATGAATGCCCAAAGTTATGATGCTTTGGTTTCTGTGGTAGGTTGTGATAAAAATATGCCAGGAGCTGTTATCGCAATGCTGCGTTTAAACAGACCATCAATTATGATGTACGGTGGAACCATTGCATCGGGTAATTATAAAGGAAGAAAGTTGAATATTGTTTCTGCTTTTGAAGCTTTAGGGCAAAAAGTAGCTGGAGAAATTGAAGAAGAAGAATACAGAGAAATCATAAAAAGAGCCATACCAGGAGCTGGAGCATGTGGAGGAATGTACACTGCAAACACAATGGCTTCTGCCATCGAATGTATGGGTTTTGCACTGCCTTATAATTCATCAATTCCTGCAGAAAACCCGAATAAATTATCGGAAGCAGAAAGAACAGCTTTGGCAATAAAAAATTTATTAGAATTAGATTTAAAACCTTTAGATATTATCTCTAAAAAGTCTTTAGAAAATGCCATTGCAATTGTAAACGCTTTAGGTGGTTCTACGAATGCGGTATTGCACTTTTTAGCAATTGCCCATGCTGCAGAGATTGAATTTACTTTAGAAGATTTTCAAAAAGTGAGTGATCGAACTCCATTAATTGCAGACTTGAAACCTTCAGGAAAATACCTAATGGAGGATGTTCATGGAGTTGGAGGAACCCCTGCAATTATGAAGTATTTATTAGACAATGGATATTTACATGGAGATTGTTTAACTGTAACAGGAAAAACATTGGCTGAGAATCTAGCTAATGTTGAAGCAATGGAATTTGAAGACCAGGATGTCATTTATCCAAAAAACAAAGCACTAAAATCTTCAGGAAATCTTCAAATAATTTATGGAAATCTCGCTACAGAAGGAGCTGTTGCTAAAATTTCTGGAAATGAAGGACTACTTTTTGAAGGGAAAGCCGTGGTGTATGACGGTGAGCAGGCTGCAAACCAAGGAATTTCAAACGGAGAAGTAGCAAAAGGAGATGTTGTTGTCATTAGATATGTAGGCCCAAAAGGAGGTCCGGGAATGCCAGAAATGTTAAAACCAACTTCGTTAATTATGGGCGCAGGGTTAGGAAAATCAGTTGCGTTGATAACAGATGGTCGCTTTTCGGGAGGAACACACGGTTTTGTAGTTGGTCATATCACACCAGAAGCTCAATCTGGAGGTGCAATTGGACTTTTAAAAACGGGAGATATTATTAGAATTAGTGCAGAGGATAATTCTATAGACGTCTTAATTTCTGATGAAGAACTTTCAGAAAGAAAAGCAAGTTGGACTGCACCCGCGCTAAAGCACAAAAAAGGAATTTTATATAAATATGCTAAAACTGTAGCATCTGCCTCTAAAGGATGTGTTACAGATTTATAATAAAAAAGAGTGTCATTTCTACTTTGGTAGGAATCTAAAAGAATACATATGGAAACAAAAACCATAAAAGATAGCGAAACTTCAACAAAAGTTACAGAAAGAATTTCTGGTAGCGAGGCAATCGTAAGATGTTTAATAGAAGAAGAGGTGAAAATAATTTATGGATACCCTGGAGGAGCAATTATGCCTGTGTATGATGAATTATTTAAATATCAAGATAAAATTCATCACGTTTTAACCCGTCATGAGCAGGGAGCAACCCATTCTGCACAAGGATTTGCAAGAATTTCAGGAAAAGTTGGAGTCGCCATTGCAACTTCTGGTCCCGGAGCTACTAATTTAATTACGGGTATTGCAGATGCACAAATAGATTCTACACCAATGGTATGTATTACGGGTCAAGTTCCATCTCATTTATTAGGAAGTGATGCATTTCAAGAAACAGATATTGTTGGGATTTCAACCCCTGTTACAAAATGGAATTGTCAAGTTACCAAAGCTGCTGATATTCCAGAAGCTTTAGCAAAAGCATTTTTTATTGCAAAGAGTGGGAGGCCAGGGCCTGTTTTAGTAGACATCACTAAAAATGCCCAGTTCGAAGAATTTGATTTTTCTTATGAGAAGTGCACCAAAGTGAGGAGTTATAATCCTGTACCAAAAACAGACCCTTCTTGTATAGAAGCGGCGGCAAAATTAATTAATACTGCAAAAAAACCTTTTATTATTTGGGGTCAAGGGGTCATTTTAAGTGAAGCTGAGGAACAATTAAAAGCGCTTGTAGAAAAAGCAGGAATTCCTGCTGCTTGGACAATTTTAGGAGCCTCTGCAATTCCCACCTCACATCCTTTAAATGTAGGTATGTTGGGGATGCATGGAAATTATGCACCGAATGTGTTAACCAATGAATGTGATGTTTTAATTGCGATAGGAATGCGTTTTGATGATCGCGTTACAGGAAAGCTAGATGAATACGCAAAACAAGCAAAAGTGATTCATTTTGAAATAGATCCTGCAGAAATTGACAAAAACGTTCAAACAGAGGTAGCTATTTTGGGAGATGCAAAAGTAAATTTAGAGACAATTTTACCTTTAATAAATGAAAATTCCCATACGGATTGGCACCAAAAATTTAAAGAATTATATGCTATTGAGTATGAAAAGGTCATAAAGAACGACCTACACCCAACCAAAGAAGGGTTGACCATGGGTGAAGTTTTAAAAGAAATTAATTCTCAAAGTCAGGGGAATGCTGCAATTGTAACTGATGTTGGACAACATCAAATGATTGCTTGTAGATATGCCGAGTTTAACAAAACAAAAAGTAATATTACTTCAGGCGGATTAGGTACCATGGGCTTTGGATTGCCTGCAGCAATTGGAGCTAAGATGGCTGCTCCAGAACGTGAAGTAGTTTCTATTTCTGGTGATGGAGGTTATCAAATGACCATTCAAGAATTAGGTACTATTTTTCAACAAAAAGCAGCAGTAAAAGTGGTAGTTTTAAATAATGACTTTTTAGGAATGGTACGTCAATGGCAACAGTTGTTTTTTGACAATCGGTACGCTTCTACTGAAATGGTAAATCCAAATTTTGTAGCAATTGCAGAGGGATATTATATCAAGGCTAGAAAAGTTACAAAAAGAGAAGAGTTGGCTGAAGCTGTTGCAGAAATGATGGAAAGTAAAGAAGCCTACTTCTTGGAGGTTTGTGTAGAAAAAGAAGGGAATGTATTTCCAATGGTTCCATCTGGAGCAAGTGTTTCAGAAATAAGATTAGAGTAGTTATGAATACAAAGACAAGATTATACACGATATCTGTTTACACAGAAAATAATATTGGATTGTTGAATAGAATTTCGGCTATTTTTCAAAGAAGACATATCAATATCGAAAGTTTAAATATTTCTCCGTCAGAAATAGAAGGAGTTGCAAAATTTACGATTGTTGTATATATGACAGAAGTTAATATTAGAAAGATTATTGGTCAGATAGAAAAACAAGTAGAGGTAATTAAAGCGTATTATCATGATGAAGAAAATACCATATATCAAATTTCTGGGTTGTTTAAAATTAAATCAAAATTATTATTTGAAGAACCTCAAATTCAGAATATTATAAAAGAAAGTAACGCAAGAATAGTTACCGTAAATACTGCTTTTTTTGTGCTAGAAAAATCTGGTAGAAAAGAAGAAATAGTAAAATTACACGAAGAATTAAGTGTTTTTGGTGTTATGCAATATACCCGTTCTGGTCGTGTAGCCATCACAAAAGATGAAATGAAAATATCAACATTATTAGAAACATACAACAACTAAATCAAATAAAATGTCAAATTATTTTAACACATTAACATTAAGAGAAAAATTAGAACAATTAGGAAAGTGTCGTTTTATGGATGCTTCAGAATTTGAAGACGGTGTAAGCGCATTAGTAGGAAAGAAAATTGTTATTGTAGGTTGTGGAGCTCAAGGTTTAAATCAAGGTTTAAATATGAGAGAATCCGGGTTGGATATTTCGTATACATTAAGACAAGCTGCTATAGATCAAAAAAGAGAGTCATATTTAAATGCGAGCTCTAATGGTTTTACCGTTGGAACCTATGAAGAATTAATTCCAACAGCAGATGTTGTATTAAATTTAACTCCAGACAAACAGCACACAAATGTTGTCAATACGATAATGCCACTTATGAAAAAAGGTGCAACCTTATCTTATTCTCATGGTTTTAATATTGTTGAAGAAGGAACACAGATTCGGAAAGATTTAACGGTAATTATGGTAGCACCAAAATGCCCTGGATCAGAAGTTCGTGAAGAGTACAAAAGAGGTTTTGGAGTGCCTACTTTAACGGCAGTTCATCCAGAAAATGACCCAGAAGGAAAAGGTTGGGCACAAGCAAAAGCCTATGCAGTTGCTACTGGAGGTCATAGAGCAGGAGTTTTAGAATCTTCTTTTGTTGCGGAAGTAAAATCTGATTTAATGGGAGAACAAACGATTTTATGTGGTTTGTTACAAACAGGGGCAATTTTATCTTTTGATAAAATGGTTGAACAAGGAATCGAACCGGGGTATGCAGCTAAGTTAATTCAATATGGTTGGGAAACTGTAACGGAAGCTCTAAAACACGGAGGAATCACAAATATGATGGATAGATTGTCTAATCCAGCTAAAATAAAAGCTTTTGAAATTTCTGAAGAATTAAAAGATATTATGCGTCCGTTATTTCAAAAACATATGGATGATATTATGACAGGTCATTTTTCTAAAACAATGATGGAAGATTGGGCTAATAATGATAAAAATTTATTAAGTTGGAGAGCAGCTACAGGAGAAACTGCATTTGAAAAACAACAAATTACAACGCAAGAAATTTCAGAACAAGAATATTTCGATCACGGAACCTTATTAGTCGCTTTTGTTAGAGCAGGTGTAGAACTTGCTTTTGAAGCAATGACAGATTCTGGGATTATTGATGCTTCTGCTTACTATGAATCGTTACATGAAACGCCATTAATAGCAAACACAATTGCACGAAAAAAATTATACGAAATGAACCGTGTAATTTCTGACACTGCAGAATATGGTTGTTATTTATTTGATCATGCTTGTAAGCCTTTATTGACAGATTTTATGAAGACCGTTAAGACTGATCTTATTGGAAAAAAATTTACAGGTTCTAATGATGTTGATAATCAAGAATTGATTCGCATCAACGCGATTATTAGAAATCATCCCGTTGAAATTGTAGGTGCAAAATTAAGAGCTTCTATGACCGCAATGAAAGTGATAAAATCTGCATAAATAAATATTATATTTTTTATTAAAACCTATTTAGATTTTATATCTAAATAGGTTTTAATATTTTAACAATACAAGTAAAAAAATAAGTTTTTTCTTAAAACTTGTAGTAAAATATTCTTCCGATGTTATTATGATAATATCGAAATTCCGAAATGCTTTTCGTGAATAAACTCAAGTTATAAAGTCAATTCAGTGTTATTTCTGTAATTTTGAACTTTATAATTATATTATAATTAATTAGGTTTAAAATTTTTATTTTAAAAACAATTTATGAAAAAACAATTCACAGAAATTCCAGAAGCATATAAAATCACGTCCCTTTTACATCAAAAAACATACTTAGTTGGTGGTGAATTAAAAGAATGGAAAGGAGAGTTTACAGAAGTATATTCTTCGATTTCATCAACCAAAGAATACAAACCAACGTTGTTAGGAACTATTCCCAATTTAACAGGAGATGAGGGTTTAGAGGCTTTAGACTCTGCCTATAAAGCCTATGATAAAGGGCAAGGTTTATGGCCAACGATGAGAGTTGTAGATAGAATAGAGTGTATGGAAGAGTTTGCAGAGCAAATGAAAACCAAACGTGATGAAGTTGTAAAGCTTTTAATGTGGGAAATTGGGAAATCATTACCAGATTCTGAAAAAGAATTCGATAGAACTATTGAATATATTTACGATACAATTGAAGATTACAAGCAAATGGATAGAGACTCTGCCAAGTTTGAAAAAAGCAGTGGAGTTCATGCTCATATTAGACGGGGTCCTTTAGGCGTTGTGTTGTGTTTAGGCCCGTACAATTACCCTTTAAACGAAACGTTTGCATTGTTGATCCCTGCTTTAATGATGGGAAATACAGCTGTATTTAAACCCGCAAAACATGGTGTTTTATTATTGTCTCCTTTAATAGAAGCATTCCAAAATAGTTTTCCAGAAGGTGTTGTAAATGTAATTTATGGTAGAGGTAGAGTTTTAGCAACACCTATTATGAAAACTGGAAAAGTAGACGTGTTGGCTTTAATAGGAAACAGCATCTCTGCAAATGCGATTCAAGCCAATCATCCTTTTAAAAATAGATTGCGCTTAGTTTTAGGGTTAGAAGCAAAAAATCCAGCAATAGTTTTACCAGATGCCGATTTAGATTTAGCAATTGATGAATGTATTTCAGGAGCTACTTCTTTTAACGGACAACGATGTACAGCCTTAAAAATTATATATGTTCACGAACATATAGTTGACAAGTTTAATAAGCGATTTAGTGAAAAATTAGATGCTTTAAAATTTGGAAACCCTTGGGAAAAGGGTGTGAAATTAACACCTTTGCCAGAACCAGGCAAGCCAGCCTATATTCAAGAATTAATTGATGACGCTACTACAAAAGGAGCAAAAGTGATTAATGAAAAAGGAGGTGAAATCTCAGAAAATTATATTTTTCCAGCAGTTTTATATCCCGTTTCTAAAGATATGAGAGTTTTTCAAGAAGAGCAATTCGGTCCCGTAACTCCTGTTGTTTCTTTTAAAAATATTCAAGAACCTTTAGATGATATGGCAGCATCTAATTATGGACAACAAGTAAGTGTTTTTGGGAGTGAAGTAAAAACATTGGCCCCTTTAATAGATGCTTTGGTAAATTTGGTATGTAGAGTAAATTTAAATAGTGCTGCTCAAAGAGGTCCAGACGTCTATCCTTTTACAGGAAGAAAAGACTCTGCGGTAGCAACTTTAAGTGTTCATGACGCATTGCGATCTTTTTCTATTAGAACTTTTCTAGCAGCTAAAGATACTTCCTATAATAATGCAATTTTAGAAGATTTATTGGAAAAAAAAGCTTCTAATTTTATTAGTACAGATTATCTGTTGTAAATAATTAATAATTGTAAAAATAAAAAACCTCCATTTGGAGGTTTTTTATTTTAAGATCTTAAATTAAAGGTTGAATTAAAAAGCATGATTGCTAAATAATTTTAAATTTTAAATCTTTTAAGTAGTAATCTGATTCTCTTTTATATCCTCGTAAAACTTTGCCACACTCACCTGCACATAGGGAGATAACCATAGAAATCCTATCCCTAGTGTAAGAATACAGAGTAAAGCCCAACCTAAAAATCGAAGACCTAGACAGAAATATTTCCATTTATATCCATACATCATCTTTTTACTTTTGTTAATAGCATCCATAGCCCCTATGGAATTATCATCGGCAAGAATATAAAAAGTCATGGAATAGGATAATGCTGCAATAATTCCAGGAATAATTAATAACAGACTCCATAATAATATAAATAAAAACATTAATAAATAGGCTCCTAAAGAAGTTCCAAAATTATTAAAGCCTTCAAATATTTGTTCTAATCGTGCATCTTGATTTCTCGAAATATTTATTGAAAATATAGTAAGACCAAGAGCCATTGGACCTGAAATTATTAAACCAATTAAACCTGCAAAAGGGAAAAATTCAGTGGATACTTGAATAGCGACTATGATTAAAGTATAAACGACAAACGTTCCAATAGCAATACCCCATTTATCTTTTAGCGCTTCTCGTGCCATTTTCATCAATACTACATTTTCAGTACTCATAATTATTGTTTTAATTTTCCTACTCTTAAGGTTTTTCAGCTTCACCCCGTTTTATAAAGTGGTTTCTAGTCTCCACTATTTTACGTATAATTAAAAATATCTTTTTATTATTTTTTAAAAACTAAATTAATGTCTAACCTTTAATCGTTAACATAGGTATTGCTACATCTTTAGATAAGTTTTTGGAGACACTTGGCGAAAATAAATGTGACAAACCACTTCTACCATGTGTACATAACGCAATTAAATCGGAGTTATTATCTTTCGAGAAATTTAAAATCCCTTTTTCGATAGAAGTATCATTGTAAATATTTATGGAGTACTTAGGTAAGTTTTGCCCCTTAATAAAACGCATTACTTTTTTTATAGCTTTCCGCGTACTTTCAAAATTTGAGGGTGTATTTATTTTTAAAAGATGAATTTTACTTTTAAATTGATTTGCAAAATCTATGAATTTATTAAAAATAGCTTTATCTTCTTTTTTAAAATTAGAGGCAAAAACTAAATTTTTTAATTTAAAATTTTCATCGTCTTTTTTTACGATAATTACAGGTATGGTAGAAGTTCTCACTACTTTTTCTGTGTTAGAACCAATTATAATTTCTTCGAATTCAGAATGCCCTTTAGAGCCCATTACGATTAAATTTGCATCAATTTTATGAGCATACTTTTTTATCCCTTTAAAGGGGTTGTTGATTTTGATAAAATATTCGACCTTAAGATCTTTAGGAAAATTTTTTTCTTTAAATGCTATTATTTTTTCTTTTGTTTTTTTCAGATATAACATGCTTTCAGGAATGCTAAATTTACTGCGCGCTCCCATGTCTACAACACCAGAAGGAAGTTCTATTAAGTGAATAAGATATACTGTTGCAGAGATTTTTTTAGCAATTTTAGCCGCCAATTTTGCGGCGTATTCAGAAGGTTTAGAAAAGTCTATTGGAACTAAAATTTTTTTCATAATTTAAAATTTTAAAAATCACTCTATCTAAAGATACAAAAAAAAATGACATAAAGTTAGTTTGGTAAATTCTAAACAATTTGTATATTTGCACCGATAAAAATCACATAAAAGGAAAATGAAGGGGACCAAAAGTCCCCTCTTTTTATATTTTATTTTAAGATTTAAAATGAATCAAACCAAAGTAATAGATTTAGTAAATGAAGCATTAGCTCTTAATAAATCTTTATATTTAATTGATTTATCTATATCAACAACAAATAAAATTCAGATTACCGTAGATGGTGATAATGGAGTACCTTTAAGTGAGTGCATTAGGATTAGTAGAAATGTAGAACATAATTTTGATAGAGAAGAAGAAGACTTTTCTTTAGAGGTTTCTACACCAGACATTGCTCATCCACTAAAAGTAAAAAGACAATATATTAAAAACATCAACAGAATATTAAAAATTAAAACTTCAGAACAAGAATTTGAGGGGACTTTAGTAGAGGCAGATGAAGATAAAATTGTTTTAAATTGGAAAGCTAGAGAGCCAAAACCAATAGGGAAAGGGAAAGTTACTGTTAACAAGGCAGCAATTATTTCCTATAAAGATATTAAAGAAGCAAAAGTGAAGATTGTATTTTAAGCAAAAATGTAATGGAGAATATAGCATTAATTGATTCGTTTTCAGAATTTAAAGACAACAAGAGCATAGATAGGGTAACCTTAATGTCTATTTTAGAAGAAGTTTTTAGATCTGCATTAAAACGTAAGTTTGGGTCCGATGATAATTTTGATATTATTATAAATCCGGACAAAGGGGATTTAGAGATTTGGAGAAATAGAGTTGTAGTCGCAGACGGTTTTTCTGAAGACGATAATGAAGAAATTGAACTTGCGGAAGCAAGACTCATTGAGCCAGATTTTGAGATTGGTGAAGACGTATCTGAAGAAGTTAAATTAATAGATCTAGGAAGAAGAGCAATCTTAGCCTTGCGTCAAAATTTAATTTCTAAAATTTATGAACATGATAGCACTAATATTTTTAAGCAGTTTAAAGAATTAGAAGGAGAGTTGTTTAGTGCAGAAGTTCACCATATTCGTCACAATGCAATCATTTTGTTAGATGATGATGGAAATGAAATTGTTTTGCCAAAGAGCGAACAAATTCGTTCAGACTTCTTTAGAAAAGGAGATTCTGTAAGAGGTGTTATTAAAACCGTTGAGTTAAGAGGAAATAAACCCGCA
>JAQWIO010000030.1 GCA_029248845.1 Polaribacter sp.
TCCCCCCGAATTTTCTGATTTAAAATAACCCTTTAAAAAATATTTATCTTTATCCTGAAAGTTATTTTGGATATTAATTTTTGTATTTAAATATAATTCTTTGAACAAAAAAGAATCGTCTAATACTTCATCTAAACCAATATCATTAGAGTTTTGTTTCACTAAATCAATCCCAAAGGGTTCTGGTTCTGGGAAAAAGATAAAACCATTTTGAGAATTAACAGTAATGCCTTCTATATAATCAAAAAATCCATCAGGAGATCTAAATTGACTTTGATCTAATTGATCTAATTTTAAAATTTGTATTAATGGTAAATTAGAGATTCCAGTTGTTTTAGCGTTTTGTAAAACATTAGAAGAAATTCCGGTTTGATCATCTCTATATTGAATCTCGAAACGAAAACCATCTTGTGTCAGCGGGAAAGCACCGAGTGCATAGACGTTTTTCATCATTAAACGCCATGTAGGAAAAGATTCTTCTCCCCCACTACCATCATCTCTTTTTGTTTTTAAAATTTCACTGCGTAATAATTTTACAGCTAAAGCGTTGGGAGATTGAATTCCATCATTTGAAAATTCACCCACTTTAAAAGAGTTTTTTGTACTTCCTGTAACTCCTCCAGCAACGGTATATTCATAAGCAACGGCCAATACTTCTCCATCATTTAGTCTCCTGTTTAAAGAAATAAAACCTAATTGATTATTTATTTTAAATTCATTGGCGTCTAATTTTCGAGCATTCTCTAAGATAGAGTAATCTGTACCTTCCTCCATATTATACTCTTGCAATGTACTATTTACAGAAGAAATATTTCTAATTCCACTATTTGTAGTTAATAAAGCGAACAAATTATTAGATTCATTTGTAGGAATGTTTCCTCCAGAAGTAAATGGAGGGTTTGTTGGTAATACATCACCTGTTTGATTTACCAAAACATTATTATCAGATTCACCGATGTCAGCTAAAGCAACGATACTTCTGAAATCCTCTGTGCTTGAGTTTCTATTTGTAATCCAAACCTCTACTCTAGTAATATTTACTTGACTATTTACTAAAGGGTAGTTTTTAAGAGAATTTGCATAATTATCTATAAAATATTGTGATAAGAAAAAGTGACGATCATTGTCATAGTCTGTTGCTTTTAATTGAAAAGGTTGTATTGAAGCTCCGCCCTCTGATACGATAGTTTTACTTTCTGAATTTTGTTGAGAAAAAACAGCGGTTATATTTGTGTTTCCAAATTTTAACTCTGTTTTTAAACCAAATAGGCTTTGTGCTCCATTAATTAAAGAATTTTTAACAGGCATCGAAATATTACCTGCTTCTATTCCTTGCAAGATGTCATCTTCAGTTGGTGAAAAATCTATTTTCACTAAATTTTGAAAATCGAATGTAGATTGTGTGTCGTAATTTGCGGTAAACTCCAAACGTTCCCCAACTTTAGCCTTAATGCTAGCATTAATTTGTTGGTCAAAATCAAAGGTAAAACTGCTTCTGTTTTCTTCCGATAATTGTGGGTTTTCTGTATTTTGATAGATAAAGCCTAATTTTAAATTCAAACTACCGGTTGGAGTAAATTTAATGGTATTTCCACCAAAAATAGATTTAAAAAAATCGGAATTCACATAATAGGTTGGTAATAAATCTTTTTGCGCTGCTGCAGCCCCTTTTTTCTTCGAGTTTGTTGCACTTACTTTATCTTTAAAGTATTGTGTCATATCTCTTCTTAAACGGTATTCTGCATATTCTTTTGGGGAAAGATAGATAGGTGTTCTTGTGTAGTAATCTCCTATTTTCTCTAAAATTACATACCTGTTTAAATCCTTATCAAAGATAATTTCTTTTTTTGCGAGATAATCTAAAAACAGACCACCAGTTTGGTTTTTTTTTAAATTATATTTTAATTTTATACTATCTTTTTTTACAGTTGTCGAATCATTTTCTTGATTTTTTTGTGCGTTCAAAGATGAGTTTGCTAAGAAAGCAAAAACTAGGACTATAAATATTTTTTTAAAACAAGGACTCAAATTGTTATAAATTCTTTAAGGCTAACTTTATTAAATTTTCAACAGAGGCTTCTGGGTTTTCTTTTAAAATCGTAGTAACAATTTTTTCAGATTGTTTTTTATTAAAACCTAAAACCTCTAGAGCAGATAACGCTTGATTTTTATTGGTATTGTTCACAAATGTAGAAACTTCATCGATATTAAAAGTTTTTAAAATTTTATCTTTTAAATCGACAATGACTCATTGTGCTGTTTTTGCTCCAATTCCTTTTACAGATTGAATTAAGGGGATGTTTTCTGATGCTATTGCATGCTGAATCTCTTCAGCGGTCATTGAAGACAACATCGTTCTTGCAATACTTGGCCCAACACCTGAAACAGAAATTAATAATTTGAAAACAGCTCTTTCTGTTTTAGTGATAAAGCCAAAAAGAGTATGTGCATCTTCTCTTATTGATAAATGTGTATATAAAATTACAGCTTCGTTATCTGGCAAACTAGAAAAAGTATTTAAAGAAATATGAAGTAAATAGCCAACACCATTGCAATCTACAACAATTTCTGTTGGATTCTTCTCTATCAATCTTCCTCTAATTTGTGTAATCATATAGGTTTATTTCTTGTTTGTAAAATAATAATTTTATTGTTTCTTTCTTTTTCCTTTTTCTTGAGCATCTACAGCTGCTAAGGCCGCCATATTTACCATTTCATCAACACTTGCTCCTAATTGTAAAATATGAACAGGTTTGCTTAAACCTAAAATTACAGGCCCTATAGATTCTGAGTTATTTAGTTCTTTTAATAGTTTGTAGGTGATGTTTGCAGATTCTAAATTGGGAAAAATTAATACGTTTACCTTTTTACCATTTAATTTCGAAAAAGGGAACTCTTTTGATAGCATTTCAGGGTTTAAAGCAAAATCTGCTTGAAGCTCTCCATCTACAACTGTTTCTGGAAAATGACGGTGCAAGTAGGCAACCGAATCTTTAATTTTTTTGGAAGTTTCTGTATTGGAAGATCCAAAGTTAGAAAAAGAAACTATTGCCATGTTTGGTTTTATTCCAAACATTTTTACAAAATTGGCTGTCATTTGTGCTATTTTAACTAGATCTTTAGCCGTTGGATTAATATTTATAGTTGTGTCTGCTAAAAATAAAGGACCTTGTTTGGTAAGCATTAAATTAGTGGCAGCAATTTTAGAGATTCCTTTATCTTTTTCAATAAGTTCAAAAATTGGTTTTACAACTGTCGGGTAAGGTCTAGAGTATCCTGTAATTAAAGCATCTGCTTCCCCTTCGTTTACCATCATAGCAGCAAAATAATTACGTTCTCGCATTAACTTTTTGGCTTCAGAAAAGGTACGTCCTTTACGGCGTCTATTTTTCCAATAAATTTCTCCAAAACGTTCTCTTCGTTCAGTTTCTTCGTCAGTTTTTGGGTCTATAATACGAATATTAGCCGTAAAGCCGATTTCTTCCATCAATTCTAGAATCACTTCTTTACGACCCAGTAAAATCGGTTTCCCAAGTTGTTCATCATGAACTCTTTGCGCTGCTTTTAAAACGTCTAAATGATCAGCCTCAGCAAAGATAATTCGTTTTTTATTACTTTTTGCTCTATTGTGTAAAAGTCTAATTTCTTTGCTTCCAGAGCCAGACCTTTCCATCAATTGTTCTCGATATTTGCCCCAATCTTCAATGGGTTCTAGAGCAACACCAGAATCCATAGCAGCTTTTGCGATTGCTGGAGGGATTTCATAAATTAATCTTGGATCAAAAGGTTTTGGAATGATATATTCTCTTCCGTAAGTTAAACTTACTTCGTCATATACAATGTTTACTTGTTCAGGGACAGATTTCTTTGCTAAATCAGCTAAGGCATACACTGCAGCCATTTTCATTTCTTCATTAATTTTAGTGGCTCTAACATCTAAAGCTCCTCTAAAAATAAACGGAAAACCAAGCACGTTATTAACTTGGTTGGGATGATCAGATCTTCCTGTTGCCATGATGATATCACTTCTTGTTGCAACTGCAATATCATACTCTATTTCTGGTTCAGGATTTGCCATTGCAAAAACAATAGGATTGTCTCCCATCGATAAAAGCATTTCGGGAGAAACAATATTTCCTTTAGATAATCCTATAAAAACATCCGCATTATGCATTGCTTCTTCGAGAGTCTGTATATCTCTGTGCGTTGCAAATTCTGCTTTTTGTGATGTAAGATTATCTCTGTCGTTTCTAATAACCCCTTTGCTATCGCACATGATAACATTTTCTCTTTTTACACCTAGCTTTATGTATAAACGTGTACAAGAGATAGCTGCTGCTCCTGCTCCATTTACAACTATTGTTAGTTGACGGATATTTTTTTTTGTAATATCAATCGCGTTTTTTAGTGCAGCTGCAGAGATAATTGCAGTTCCGTGCTGATCATCATGCATCACAGGAATGTCTAATTCTTCTTGTAAGCGTCTCTCAATTTCAAAAGCTTCTGGTGCTTTAATATCTTCTAAATTTATACCTCCAAAAGTGGGTGCAATTGCCTTAACAGTTTGAATAAAAAGCTCTACATCAGTGGCATCTACCTCGATGTCAAAAACATCTATATCTGCAAATATTTTAAAGAGTAAGCCTTTGCCCTCCATTACTGGTTTTGATGCTTCTGGGCCAATATCACCAAGGCCTAAAACAGCTGTTCCGTTGGTGATTACAGCAACTAAATTCCCTTTGGCAGTATATTTGTAAACGTTTTCTTTTTTTTTCGCAATTTCTAAGCATGGTTCTGCAACTCCGGGAGAATATGCCAATGCTAAGTCATGCTGAGTTGCATACTTTTTAGTAGGCACAACTTCAATTTTACCTGGCTTCGGTTTTGCGTGATATAATAAAGCTTCATGTCTTTTTCTAGAGTCGCTCATAAAAAAATAGTTTATTTAAAACTAACAAATATACTCTTTTCAAGAGAATAGAGAGTGTTTTTGTTACTTTTAGATCTTTTTAAGAATTAGTATTAAAAGTTAATAATGAAGCTTCAAATTTTATTCATAATTTTTAATAAAAGTATATATTTAATTGTAACAAAACTGTTGATTGTGCGTCAATTAATAAAAATTATTCAATGAAAAAAAGTATTTTATCTATCCTTGGTCTTTTTCTTATACCATTTTCTGTATTAGGACAGGTAAAAGGAAAAATAACAGATTCTAAAAATCATCCTCTTTCAAATGTTAGTGTATACTTAGATAAATCAATTACGGGTTCCACATCGAATAACGATGGAGGCTATGAATTAAACCTGAGCAAAAAAGGAAATTACGTCATTGTTTTTCAATTTTTAGGTTATAAGGCAGTCACTAAAAAGATTGCAATTATTTCTTTCCCCTACGAACTAAATATACTATTAGAAGAAGAAAATATTGTCTTAGACGAAGTTTCTATTTCAACAAAAGACAACCCTGCAAACAAAATTATTAGAAATGTCATTGCCAGTAAAGATAAAAATACAGATAAGTTAGCAAAATATACTGCTAGTTTTTACTCTCGTGGATTGTCAAAAATTAAAGAGGCTCCAGATAAAATTTTAGGACGAAGTCTGGGCGACTTTGGAGGAGGCTTAGACTCTACAAGAAGTGGAATTATCTATCTCTCTGAGACTATTTCTGAAATTGCATATCAAAAAAGCCCTAAAAAATTCAAAGAGAAAATTACTGCTTCCAAAAGAAGTGGAAAAGATAATGGTGTCAGTTTTAATAGAGCAGAAGATGTAAATTTTAATTTTTATGACAATCGTATTGAGTTTGGTAACGATATAGTTTCACCAATTTCTGTGAATGCTTTTAGATATTATCGTTTTAAATTAGAAGGAACTTTTTATGATAAGAATGGAAAACTCATCAACAAAATAAAAGTTACTCCTAAAAATAAAAATGACCGTGTTTTTAGCGGTTCTATTTATATTGTAGAAGACGATTGGGCATTGTATGGTGTAGACCTTTCTCTTACTGGGGCGCAAGTAGATATCATGGCAGTAGATACATTAACATTAAAACAAGATTTTAATTATTCTGAAGAAAATAATTCATGGATATTAATAAGTCAGTCTATAACATTTAAAGTCGATTTCTTTGGCTTCAAAGTCGATGGAAATTTTTCATATGTATACTCTAATTATGACTTTACACCAGATTTTAAAGAAAATACCTTTTCAAATGAAGTCTTAATTTTTACCAAAGAAGCAACAAAAAAAGATGCTGTGTTTTGGAATGAAATAAGGCCAGTTCCACTAACAACAGAAGAGGTTAAAGATTATAAAATTAAAGACAGTATAAAAGTTATTAGAAAGTCTAAAAAATATTTAGACTCATTAAATAAAATTCAAAATAGCTATAATCTACTTTCACCAATCTCAGGATATACATATAAAAATTCCTATGAAAAATGGTCTGTGTCTTTTGATGGTTTAATTCAGGGTTTAGGTTTTAATTCTTTGCAAGGTTTAAATACTTCTATAGGTGCTCGTTTTTTTAAAAATGGAAATGACAAAGGAAAATGGTGGACTGCTGGAGCAAAAGCTAATTATGGGTTTTCGGAGAAACGGGTGAGGCCTACTTTCTTTTTTACTAAAAAATGGAACAATATCACACGAGCAAAAATGACAATTTCTGGAGGAGTTACAACTCCTCAATTTAATGGGAGAACCCCAATTTCTGTTCTCGATAATTCAATTAGATCTTTATTTCTCAGAGAAAATTATTTAAAAATTTTTGAAAAAGGCTTTGTA
>JAQWIO010000033.1 GCA_029248845.1 Polaribacter sp.
TTTTACTTGCGCGGCAATTATTAGAAAAACAGTATATTTACCATAGTAATACGTTCTTTAAAATAAAAATTTGTGAAATGTTTTGGGATAGAACTGTCAGAATATGGGCTATTGTTAAAAAAAACGCATAAACTATTATCCCTTTGGACTTAAACACAAAGGGTATAATAATGTAACAAGTTCTAATGGGAATTCTGTGGCGCAGAAGTTTGGGTTTGGTGGAAAGGAGTTGTCTGAAGAACTCGGACTTCAATGGCACGACTTTAGTGCTAGAAATTATGATGCGAGTTTAGGAAGATGGATGAATATTGATCCATTAGCTGAACAGATGAGAAGACATAGCCCTTATAACTATGCTTTTAATAATCCAATATATTTTATAGATCCAGATGGGATGAAACCAATGGATTGGTTTGAAAATGGTAAAGGAGATATCGTTTGGCATGATAGCAAAGAAAAATCCTTTACAAATGATAAAGGAGCATGGAAGAATGTGGGTGCTAATCTTAACGAAGTAAAAGAACATTTAAAATTACCAGCTGATAAATCATTCTCTAAATCCGATACAAATGTAATGGCAGTAGGAAATGCAAAAGGGGGGCTTCCTGTACCTGTTGGAATAACTGTTAGTGGTAAAGTCAGCTCTAGTTTGACATTGAGTAATGCAGGAGAAAGTGGTAATGAGCGTATTGATGGTAAAACTGAAATAACAGGGGTCAATATAAATACAACTGTGGGAGTAAATACAAATGCTCCTGGTGTTTCGTTGAATAAAGTTGGAGGAGAAACATCTATGTTTAGTAAATGGACTCCAACTGGAAATTCTCCATCTGCAACAGGAAAGATAACCAACAAAGAAGGTCCTATGGTTAGAGCAACAAATACTTCAGGGAAAATGGGTACTTCAACTATAAGTATCAATCTAAAGAAATATAATAGATTAACTCGAAAACATAGTAATACACCTAAGTCTATAAACGTTAAAACAAATATCACGGGGAAACATGGTTTTCGACCTAAAGTTTATACTACCAATCATAAAATACATCTAAAACCTTAAATAATGAAGAAATTAATTTTATTTTTTGTAGTAGTTTGTCTCTTATCTTGCAATGAAATATCTAAGAAATGTGACGAGTATTATAACAATTATATTGACTTATCATTTGAATCTAAAAATGATGAAGCTTTATCTGCTATTAATAAAGCCATAGAATGTAATGAAAAGTCAGAAGAATATAGATTCGAAAAAGTAAAGCATTTGATTTCTATGAGTAATCTTTTAGAAGCAAAAAAATCTCTTTCAGCTTTAGGGAAGATTAATAATTCATTTGTAACAGAATTACCACTAAAAGCCATCTTAGAATTAAGATCAGGAGATAAATTAAAGGGAGATAAAGAGTTGAGAGAAGTTTTTAAAAATCTTTCAAAAATTAAATATGATAAGGATAATTTTAACAAGTTTTTTTATAAGCTTTTAACTCAAATATATGTTGAAGGAAAACAATCTACTATAAGAGTAATCAACAATCAAGATATTTATAATAGCCTTAATGAAAAGGAAGTGATAGTTAATCTAGAAAATATGATAAATTCTGAAATGGATAGTTTAGATATTTTATATAAAACTTTTCAAATTATATATTAACGTTATGCATCGTTTAGCCCGATGGCGCGGATTTCCCGATGGCGCGGATTTGCCACAAAAGTGCTAGCGCGGAAATGTTTTCCGTGCCGTTAAAAGTAAATAAATATTATAGAAAACTACTTTAACCAATTAGAGTAGTTTTTTTATGCAATAGATTTAAGTTTAACCAGATGGAATGGCTCCAGAAGATATTATTTTATCTTCTAATTTAACTGATGAAGAAAGAAATAAAGTACTTTCAGACTTACAATCATTAACTGATGATAGTTTAAAAATAGACGGAAATAAAGTTGTGATAGCTAGTACCAATAATGGAAAAAAAACCCGATGGCGCGGATTTTCAACAAAAGTGCTAGCGCAGAAATGTTTTCCGTGCATTTAACGATCAATAATTTAAATGAACCCAAGTGTTCTGCACTTTGGTTTTTCTTGTTTAAAAAGATGTGTTATCTTTAGAAAACAAAAAAAAATTGCATGTCAACAAAAGTGCTAGCGCGGAAATGTTTTCCGTGCATTCAACGATCAACAATCTAAATTAACCAAGTGTTCTGCACTTGGATTTTTACTTTTCTAAGATTTATTTTATCTTAGAAAAAAATTGCATATCAACAAAATACAAAGCTACCGTGAAAGGAGATAAAGAAATGCACGGATTGCAAATCCGCGCCATCGGGTTTGCTATGAATACAAGGTGCAATTTCCATTATAAATCAGGAAGCTACTTTAAATCAAAACTACTTCTTTTTTGCAGCTAAAAGCTTCTTTTGATATTTGCTTTGCACAACATCAACAATAACTAAAATTGCAAGCACAAAATAGAATGTTGTTTGACTCATGGGTACAATTTCTTTTCCAAACAATGTTAAATGTGCCAAATGACCTCCTTCGGTAACTAGCATAATGCCAACAATAAAAAGAATAAACAACCCTAAGACCTCGTACATTCTATTTTTTGTTAAAAAAATAGAAATTCTATCTGCGAGAAGCAACATCAATAATCCACTGATAACAATGGCAATCGTCATTACAATAAAAGCAATTGTAGCATTTTCGATTTCGCTTGTCAACCCAATAGCGGCCAAAATTGAATCGAAAGAAAAAACCAAATTCATTAACACAATACTCGCAATAACAGCATTTGAAGACTTTGGGTCTTTACTAGCATCTGTTGATAGATCAGATAGATCATTACTGGCAATCAGGTGCCAAATTTCTTTGATGGCGGTATAGATGATAAAACCTCCACCAACAAGAACAATGATGCTATGGCCGTTAAAGGCAAATGAAGTAATACCTTCGAGTTTCCCTGTTAACAAAGAAAAAGGTTCTTGAAAGAAATCAATCACAGAGACCAATACGAAAAGAAGGATGATTCTTAGTACGATTGCGATTAAAATGCCTCTTTTCCGAACCTTTTTTTGGTCGGCTACAGGCGCTTTTTTAGATTCTAAAGAAATATATAATAAATTATCAAAGCCCAATACAGCTTGTAATAAGATTAGCATAACGAGTGTAAAAATAATTTCGAACATGGTTGTTTATAATTTAGTTAGTCCTTTTTATGAGCATCAAATATATTTAAACAAATCAAATCTTGCCTTGAATTTTATAACAAATACTTCCATAAAATTCGAAGACTCACAAATGCGATTAAAATAGCCGTTGCTTTTTTTAGCTGAAAAGGGGTAAAGTACTTAATGCTAACTCTACTGCCAATCTGCCCACCTATAAAAACAGTAATTAAAAGAATTGAGGTGAACTTCCCATCCATCTCAAAATTCGGATTTGAATACTGTCCTAAAAACCCGGCAAATGAATTAACTAGAATAAAAAAACTTGCAGCAGCAGCTATTTTCTTGGGAGTATCCCAGTTTGTGAGGTGTAAAAGAGGTGCTAAAAAAATACCACCACCAATGCCAACTATTCCAGAAACAAACCCAATAATTCCTCCATACATTCCGTTTTGTATTGGTTTTGAAGCAATGTTTTTTTGATCTGAAGAAATCATCTGTTTAGAGATCCACATGGTGATTGCAGTAAATAAAAGTGTACAGCCTAATAAAATAAAAAAGAATTCTTTACTGATGATCAGATATCCACCGATGTAAGCAAAAGGAACACTCAATAATACTAATGGGGTTGTTTTTTTCCAATCTATTTTTTTCTGTTGATGAAATAAAAATACATTACCAGATACCACAACAATATTGCAAAGTAGCGCAGTAGCTCTAATTTGCGTAAAAATAATACCCGTTAGAGCTAAAATGGCTAAATAACTAGAACCACCCCCAAAACCTACAGAAGAGTATAAAATAGCAACTAAGAAAAATAGTAGAATAAGGAACCAGTATTGGATAAAAATATCTAAAATCAATAGAGTTTTTTAATAGAATTAAATAAAAACTAAAAATAGATAAATAAATATTTATATTGCAAAAATTTAATCAAACTTATCATAATATGTCAGCTAACAACGCAAAACAATATTGGAGAAAGAATTTAAAATACGTCTCCATACTCTTAAGTATCTGGTTTTTGGTGTCCTTTGTTTTCGGTATTCTTCTCGTAGATGAACTCAATACCATAAGATTAGGAGGCTTTAAACTCGGTTTTTGGTTTGCACAACAGGGCTCAATTTATGTTTTTGTAATTCTCATTTTTGTATATATAAAATTGATGAACAAATTGGATAAAGAATTTGGTTTTAATAAAGATTAAAAAAATAAAATTATGAGTATTCAAATTTGGACGTGGATTTTAGTAGGAATCACTTTTGCACTATATATCGGGATTGCAATTTGGTCTAGAGCAGGATCAACCAAAGAATTTTATGTTGCTGGTGGGGGTGTTTCTCCTTTAGCGAACGGATTAGCGACTGCAGCAGATTGGATGTCAGCAGCCTCATTTATTTCTATGGCAGGATTAATTTCTTTTAATGGTTATGATGGTTCAGTATATTTAATGGGCTGGACAGGAGGCTATGTGTTACTCGCTTTATTGTTAGCACCCTATTTAAGGAAATTTGGTAAATTCACTGTTACAGATTTTATAGGAGATCGTTATTATTCTAATGTAGCCAGAAGTGTAGCCGTATTTTGTGCACTGCTAGTTTCATTTACATATGTAGCCGGACAAATGCGAGGTGTTGGGCTGGTCTTTTCCCGTTTTTTAGAAGTGGATATCAATACAGGTGTAATTATCGGGATGATCATCGTATTATTTTACGCGGTTTTAGGAGGTATGAAAGGGATTACTTACACTCAAGTTGCCCAATATTGTGTATTGATTTTTGCGTTTATGGTACCTGCAATATTCATCTCTATTCAAATGACTGGAAATCCAATACCACAATTAGGTTTTGGTGGAGCAGATGAAAATGGAGTGTATTTATTAGATAAGTTAGACGGCTTACACAGAGAGTTAGGTTTTGCAGAATACACTTCTGGGAGTAAAACTACTTTAGATGTTTTTTTAATTACTGCTGCTTTAATGTTCGGAACAGCTGGTTTGCCTCACGTAATTGTTCGCTTTTTTACTGTTAAGAAAGTTTCCGACGCCCGTAAATCCGCAGGTTGGGCTTTATTATTAATAGCTATTTTATACACAACGGCACCCGCAATTTCGTTATTTTCTAGAACTAATTTAATTGAAACGGTGAGTAATAAATCTTATGAAAAATTACCGGAATGGTTTAATAATTGGGAAAAAACAGGATTGATACAATTTGATGATAAAAATAAGGATGGAAAAGTACAATATGTTGCAGATGCTGCAAAAAATGAATTAATTGTAGATAAAGATATTATGGTGTTGGCAAATCCTGAAATTGCCGGTTTACCAAATTGGGTAATTGCTTTGGTTGCAGCAGGTGCTCTAGCAGCAGCACTATCTACAGCAGCGGGATTGCTATTGGTAATTTCTGCATCCGTATCGCACGATTTAGTTAAGAAAATGATCAATCCAAATATCACAGAAAAAGGCGAATTGATTGCAGCAAGATTGTCTGCAGTTGTTGCTGTTTGTGTGGCTGGTTATTTTGGGATTCATCCACCAGATTTTGTCGCTGCCACAGTAGCCTTGGCTTTTGGTTTGGCCGCAGCTTCTTTTTTTCCAGCAATCATTTTAGGTATTTTTGACAAAAGAATGAACAAAGAAGGCGCAATTTTAGGAATGATTGTCGGAATTTTAGTAATGCTTTTTTACATGATGAAATTCAAATTCGATTGGTTTGGAGGGGGATCAAAAGAAGATTGGTGGTTTGGTATATCACCAGAAGGTTTTGGAACAATCGCTATGACAATTAATTTTATAATTTCAATTATTATTTCTAGATTTACACCAAGTCCACCAAATGATGTGCAAGAAATCGTTGAAAATAT
>JAQWIO010000042.1 GCA_029248845.1 Polaribacter sp.
TAAAATCATATTTATAAGAAAGGTCTATGTTATATCGAAAATGATTTTCAAATCCTTGTTTTTTCCCTTTGTTATCATTTTCTGTAATGTATCTGAACCCAAGACCAATTTCAAAATCTTTAAACAATTCGTATTCCAAGACTAAATCTGTAAAATAAGTATCTGTAGTCGTCGCGTTTTCTTTGAGTCTTAAATGTTCTTTTAGTCCAACTTTAATCTTGTCATTTAAAGCATACGATACTCCAACCGAACTCCATAATTCAAAATCTTTTGTGTCTGTTTCTTGAGAGTGCAGAATACTAGATGACATCATAAAAAAGCTTAAAAAAGCTACTATTCGAGGTGTATATTCTTTCATTGTTTACCCTTTAATATTGTAATAAATGATGACTGTAGCGGTGTCTTTTAAAAAGTCGATACTTTCTACAGTAACTTTGTTGACTGTAATGCCCGTTCTTACTTCTATATCAGACTTCAGCAATTCATAATTTTCAGGCTTAATATTCTCTATATTTTCATAAACAATTTCTTTGGTAACCTCATAGTTTAAATTCCATACTTTCTCAATGATTCCTATTGTAAAAACAATCGCAGAGTTGGCAAAAATAATTTCTGCATAACTCATTTTTTTATTCACAAAAGCATTCATTAAAGAAACTCCAATGACAATAAATAAATAGGTCATTTCTTTAATAGGAATCGACTCTGTTCGATATCTTATAATCCCGAATATGGCAAAAAGCCCAATAGCCAAACCAATATCTAACTTGTATTTTTTAAGGGTAAAACACAAGAAAAATACGATTAAACCAATTAAATAATAGGTGAATAAATAGTTTTTTTTAGGGGTCGTCCTATAATAAAACCATCGAATGATAATCGTCAGAAAGAAAACGTCAATAAAAAAAAGGAAGGCCATTTTATAAAAGTCCTCGTCAAAAAGTGGTATGTTCATAAAATCCATAATTACAGAGATATTTTAGTAATTTTTAGTAATTTTTTTTTAAATATATTATACTTAAGATCTTGGTACAAATTCACAATACCAATACAATATTTACTGATACTGTATGGGTTGTATCTGTATTTTTTTAATGTTTTTACAAGCATGGATTTTCTGTCAAAGCGTTGTTGTTTGACTTCTACTACAACTAGATTTTCATACCTTTTTTCTTCTTCATTCATTGAATAGGTTAAATCTATATCTATAGTGGCTCTCTCATTGTCTTTGAGATTGACAAGCGTTATTCTTTTAAAATTATTCCACAAACTTGGTTGCAAATCAAATGCATACCCCGTAGTTTCAGAAATAAACTCCTTGGATGTTGTTGAAAAGTCTAACTCAAAATTTGGTATCTGGATTCTAGACTTATTGGTTTCTCCTTTTCCATTTTTTTGCTTTATTTCTAAAAAAGTCAAGTCAGAGTCAACATATTTACGCTGCCTTATCTTAGTTCTATTCACTTTCCCATTGTGGTGGTCAAAATAAAATTTAAATTTAGGAGTATCGAAATACACCGAAGAATAATTCATAATTCTTCTAGTATCTACCTCTAAAACTTGGTATTCTTTTTGAAGATCGTCTAAAATTGGAGCTAAAAATTTAACGTTAATGAGATACTTTGTATCCGTTCTCTTCATTAAAGAAACAGCATTCATTTTTTCTAGCGAAATGCTTTTAAATTTATGAATTTCAGATGCTATTTCTTTATGAGCAATTGGCTCCTCAGAAACATTCATAAATTCTAGATCAAAATCTTTGGAAGTATCGATATTACACTTTTTTATTATAACCGTTTTATTGTAACTCTTTGAAAAGTCATTTTAGGACCCCTAAACTTAACAATAATATAACTTTAATTTAAATTTCCTTCCTTTTTCTCAAAAAATATAAATAGAAAGGTTGCTTTGAGTATGATGAGCTTCTTTCCTAGGAATAATTTTTGACAATTAATTCAATATTTTTAACAAGCCCCTAACTAAATTTTAAAAACTGTATGTTTATTTTTACAACTGATTATTGTTCAATTTTGGTGCAATGTAGAATTATCATCACATCCTCTTAAAACAACTATATATGATAACATGGAAAGAAGTACTCAGCTATACATCAAAAGGAAATCCAACTCCTGAGAAAAGAATTGAAAAGTCGGAATTAGAATGGAAAACCCAATTAACACCCGAACAATACAGAATTACAAGACAGAAAGGAACAGAAAGACCACATTCAGGAGCATTGTGTAGTATCTATGACGAAGGACTTTACAACTGTATTTGTTGTAACACGCCCTTGTTTGATTCGACGATAAAGTTTGAGTCAAGTTCTGGATGGCCAAGTTTTACACAACCGATTAAAGAAAATGCCATAAAATACCACAAAGATATTTCTTTTGGGATGATAAGAGTTGAAGTACTTTGCAATACGTGTGATGCACATTTGGGACATGTTTTCCCAGATGGACCCTCACCAAGTGGATTGCGTTATTGTATTAATTCTGAAGCCATGCAATTAAAAAAAGAGAATGCAGAAAATGAATAATAATATACAAATTATGACTGTGGGAGGGGGCTGTTTTTGGTGTACTGAGGCAGTCTTTCAAGAAATAAAAGGAGTCCAAAAAGTGGTTTCTGGATACGCAGGCGGAAGCGCTCCTGGAAAGCCAACATACAGAGAAATTTGTTCCGGATTAACCGGGCATGCAGAAGTAATTCAAGTAACTTTTGATGGAAATATCATCTCACTTGAAGAACTTTTAATCATTTTTATGACCACGCACGATCCAACAACACTAAATAGACAAGGAGCAGATAGAGGAACTCAATATCGTTCTGTAATTTTCTATCATTCTGAAAGTCAGCAAAAAATTGCCCAAGAAATATTGGCAAAAATTCAAACTTATTATCAAGATACAATATGTACAGAAGTAAGTGCTTTGCCTATTTTTTATGAGGCAGAAGCTGCTCATCAAAATTACTACAGAGAAAACACACAACAGGGATATTGTAGTTTTGTAATTGAGCCAAAATT
>JAQWIO010000059.1 GCA_029248845.1 Polaribacter sp.
AAATCCTTCGCCAAAAAAATTCCATTGCTTATTCGTAGAAAAATAATGACGATAATAAGGAGTAATCATTATGTTTTCATTGTACCTAAAGCTAAGATCTTGCTTTGCCAAATTAAAGAGTGCAGAAATACCAAACGAAGATTCTTCTGTTAGGTAGTTTTCATAAGAGAACTCAACACTTCTGATGACCAAGGCATCTGCAATATCTATTTTAATTTCATGTTGAGAGTAGGCAACTGTGGAAGAGATCAAACCTACGATTAAAAGTAATTTTTTCATTTCATTTATTTATTTACAGTAAAAATACAAAAATTAGTCACTTCATTCTAAAATCTGTATCCAAAAGAAATTCCAATTCGACCAATAGAATCATTGTGATTATCATCGCTTAGATTTCGTCCAAACCCTAATAAAAGTTCAGTTGTAAATCCTTGCTTTGAGACGAATTTTCCTCCTATAGAAATACCCATTGCAACCCCCGTTTCGAATTGTTGGCTTCCGAAACCAAATAGATCAGTGTCTTTTGCTGAAAATAACATTCCAAAACCTTCCACAAAAAAACCTCTAGCTAATTTATTAGAAAAATAACGTCTGTAATACGGGGTTAAAGAATACTTTAGATCACTTCCACTTGTGTCTGTATTTAAAGTTGCAGCAACTCCAAATGAAGATTCTTCGTTAATAAGATTCTCATAAGATACATCGATCCACTTTGCTGCTAATAATGTCAATACATTAATTTTTAATTCACTTTTTTTGTTATTATCTTGAGGAAATTCAGGAGCATCCGCTTCTGTATTCACTTGAGCATAGGAGAGCGCGCTTATAAAAAGACACAAGAATAATGTGATTTTTTTCATTTCTTTTAGTTTGATAATTTAGTACACAACAAGTATACCAATAAAAAATTAAAAGAGTGCTTTTAATTGTATACTTCCTGTATTAATTACTTTAGAACCTTCACTTTTTCTTCCCAAATAATTTAGATTTAAGTTTAAAAAGGCATTTAATTTTCGATTGAATAAAATATTCCAAGTATAATTTTTTCCTGCCTGTAAACCTTCCAACATTTGGTATGCAACAGGGGTATTTGTATTTCCTGTAAAATCATTTAAAAACACATTTATATTTGCAGAAATTTGGTTCTTTTCAGTTTTAGTGTGAAGGTATTCAATACCAAATTTTTGTTGATATAATTGTTCAAATTCAGACCATTGATTTTTTTTATTTTTAAAATGATAAAAAGCTGTAAATCTATTATTTTTATTGTACAAAAAACTAATTTTTGGTTCCAGTTCATTTGAGTTAATAAGATAATTTCTAGTATTAAAATTTTCAGTTTTCAATTGGTTTTTTGAGATTTTCCCCATGAATTCAAATAGCCAAAAGGTTGCGAATTTATGTGCAAGATCTACTTGATGTAATTTGATGTTATTTTCTTGGCTTCCAATAAAAAACTGTTGTTTATTTCTTGTTTTTCCAAAGGTATAGATAGCGCTATATTTCTGAAGACTTTTATTGAAATGAATGCTATTTTGAAGATTAAAAGAAAGGCCTAATAGTTTACTTTCGTCAAAGTTAAAAGGATCAAAGTTAAACGAGTTTCCAATTCTTTCTTGTTCATTCTCAACACTAAAAAAACTCTGATTGTAAAATTTTGAAAGTACTTTTTTTAAGCCTTTTTTGGAAGACCAAATTCTTGGATTTAAAGATAGAGATTGTGTTAATTTTGCTCTTTGAGTCGCAATAAATTGGATATTAGGTTTGGGTAAACGTAAATATTCTGCCTGATCCTGAAATTCTGCAATTTCAAATTCATCGAAATCTTTAATTCCGTCACTGTTATAATCAATCCAAGTGTAATATCCTAAACCAGGTTCTGTTTTTACATAAATATATTCTTGTCTAGACACGTTCCCTGAAGAGGTTTCATACACTGTTCCCAAATTGATAAAATCATTAAATATTCTCTGATTGTAAACAACTTTAGAGTTTAGAGATTTTTCAGAATTGTTAGTAAACGTGTTTTCTGTAAGTCTATAATTTGCAAAAACACTTAAATTAGTTTGCTTGTTTTCTATTAATTTACTCTTAATATAAAACGTTTTTCTATTATTAATTTTTGTAAAAGTATTTAGTTTTATACTATCATTACTTCTATCGTTAAAACCAACTTTAGCAAAGACATTTGTGCTATCACCTATGCCAAAATAGGCTTCGTATTCTTTAAACCTGTGACTAGTATTGATATATTGTTGGGTAGCATTATCTTTTCTACTATTGGTCTCAAAATTAAGAAAAGCGCCAACCCATTTTTTATTGAAATCTTGTTCCACTTTCACTTTTGCAATTAAAAAAGAGTTGTCTTCAGCTGTTGAAGTATTTTTTAAAAAGCTACTGTTTATTGAGAATAAAGTTTTTTTCATGGTTATTTTAGATTCTATTTCATGTTTGTTACCTGAAAAAATATCTTTATAATTTAAGTTGTTAAATCGATATAAAATGGAACTATTTTTCTTGTTCTGAAGT
>JAQWIO010000060.1 GCA_029248845.1 Polaribacter sp.
ATTTTACAAACTGGAGCACAAAATGTTCCTATTTACCCAACAATTAGCAAAGAAGATTATCAATATATTTTAACACATTCTGAAGCCGTTTATTGCTTTGTTTCTGATGCTGAAGTTTTAGAAAAAATCAACAAAATAAAAGAGAATACAAATTTAAAAGGGGTTTTTACTTTTGATGACATTACTGGTGAAAAAAGCTGGAGAGAGGTCTTAAATTTAGGAGAAGACACCGGAAATCAAGCAGAGGTTAATGACAGAAAAGAGAACGTGCAACCTGAAGATCTAGCTACTTTAATTTATACTTCCGGTACCACAGGAAAACCAAAGGGCGTTATGCTCTCTCACAACAACATCGTTAGTAATGTTTTGGCAAGTGAAAAAAGAGTTCCCTTAGCCTATGGAAAAGACAAAGCATTGAGCTTTCTACCTGTTTGTCATATTTTTGAAAGAATGATTTTATATCTATACCAATACTGTGGTGTTCATATTCATTTTGCTGAATCTATAGAGAAATTAAGTGAAAATGCGCAAGAAATTAAGCCTCATGTAATGACTGCTGTTCCTCGTTTGTATGAAAAAATATATGATAAAATTATTGCTAAAGGGGCTGATTTAACAGGAATTAAAAAACGCTTGTTCTTTTGGGCTGTTCATTTAGGTTTACTTTACAAACCATATGGTGCAAACGGTTGGTGGTATGAAAAAAAATTAGAATTGGCTAAAAAATTAATTTTCTCCAAATGGCAAGCTGCCTTAGGAGGAGAACTAAAACTCATGGTTTCGGGTTCTGCCGCTTTACAACAACGACTAACAAGAGTTTTTACTGCCGCAGGAATGCCTGTTATGGAAGGCTATGGATTAACAGAAACCTCCCCTGTTGTTACGGTAAACTCTATGAAAGAGGGTGGATTTAGAGTAGGAACTGTTGGTAAAATCATAGATGATGTAGATGTAAAAATTGCGGATACTGGAGAAATCTTAGTAAAAGGCCCCAATGTGATGATGGGATATTATAAAGACCCAGAAAAAACAGCAGAAGTCATCAAAGACGGTTATTTTCATACAGGTGATAAAGGAGAATTAGATGCAAACGGATTCTTAAAAATTACGGGAAGAACCAAGGAAATGTTCAAAACCTCGGGAGGAAAATACATAGTCCCTACTTTATTGGAAGGAGAATTAAAACAATCTCGTTTTATAGAACAAGTAATGATTATTGGTGAAAACCAAAAAATGCCCGCAGCAATTATTCAACCAAATTTTGATTTTATTAGAGATTGGATACAACGTAAAGAAAAAAATATTGGTACCTCGAACCAAGAAATTATTGCCTCAGAAGAAGTCTTGAAAAGAATACAAGAAGAAGTAAACAAAAGCAATAAGCATTTTGGTAAATGGGAACAAATAAAAGTTTTTCGTTTAACAAAAGAAGAATGGTCTATAGAAGGAGGGCACTTAACACCTACCATGAAAATGAAACGCGCTGTAATTAAAGAAATTTACAAAGACTTATACGATAAGATATATAAGAATTGAGGGAAGAGGATAATTATGCCTACAGTTTAGATTTAAAGTTTTAAATTCTTGGACTAATTCTTTTTTATAAGCAGGTCTTAAAATCTCAATTAATGTTAATGTCCATTTCTAATGAAATTAGCAACCAATGCTCAAGACTTAATTCAGGAAATCAAATACGATAATTTTAAGTCAGCTCCAGAAATAGCCCTTACTAGTGGGTGGTACATTAACAAAAGAAGAGTTGTTTTTTAGCTCAGTTCTTTGTCATACACCATATTTTTATTATAATTGTTTTTTAATTTCCATTCTATGATGTAGAATTCTAACAATTTCCACAATTTCGTTTTTGACTTTTCTATAAAAAATCAGATGAGATTTGATTTTCGAATATCTATATTTTTTTCGAGTCTGTTCAGCCGATTTTCCTATCATAAAGTTATCAGCTATGAATTCAATTTCTCCGATAATTAGGTCGTAATATCTATCTGCTTGCTTTTTAGACCATTTGCTAAAAGTATAGGCCCAAATGTCATTTAAATCGTCAACTGCTTGTTTACTTATTCTGTATTTGTCAATACTCATAAGTATTTACGATGTAATTCAGCTAGATTCTGTTTTGGGTCAAAATTTTCAACAAATCCGCTTTGTTCTCCAATTTCAAGAGCCTTAATTAATTCTCTTTCTTTTTTTTCTTCACTTTCTAAAATTCGTAAAGCTGAACGAATAACCTCACTTACAGATCCATATCTGCCCGATTTAACTTCTCCACTTATAAATTTCTCAAAGTGTTTTCCAAGTGATATTGATGTATTTTTCCCCATTTGAGCTATATTTTATTCAAAGGTACCAAATATTGGTAACATAACCTAATTGCAAGCAACACATCTCTTTTGTTATGCAAGACAAAAGAGACTACCAAGAAATATTATGTTCTTATGTTCAGTTAAATGATCACATCCCGAAGGAGAAATTTTATGAAAAAAAGGGGTATTGGATTAAGGATATTAATAAAGCAGACTTTATAAACATATAAGGAGTAGCTACGCTGATCCTACAAAGCTCCGCTTTGAAAATAGTGCAAACAAAAAAACGCTCAAGCAAGCTTGGCGAAGAAATAAAGGACTAGCTACGCTGATCCTACAAAGCTCCGCTTTGAAAATAGTGCAAACAAAAAAACGCTCAAGCAAGCTTGGCGTTTTTTCTTATTGCACTATTTATTCGTGAGCCCTGAAGGATTCGAACCTTCGACCGCCTCCTTAGAAGGGAGGTGCTCTATCCAGCTAACTACATGATATATAAATATTTACAGATAATCAAGCATCTAATCTGCCAAATGTCTGTCAAATGAAGGTAAAATATCCAAAAGTAAAAGTTGATTCTAACAATCGAATTTATGTAGAATTTAAATTAAATAACAAACGGTATCGATTGTTTAATGGTTCTAAA
>JAQWIO010000066.1 GCA_029248845.1 Polaribacter sp.
GTAATTATTCAGTTAAAAGGAGGAAATGATGGATTGAATACGGTTGTTCCTTTCAACAATGATATTTACTATCAAAAGAGAGAAAATATTGCTTTAAAACAAAGCGATTTATTTAAAATTTCTGATGAGGTAGGGCTTCACAAAAGCCTACAGCCTCTTCAGAATTTATACGACAAAGGGTTTGTCAGCATTATAAATAATGTGGGGTACCCAAATCCCAATTTATCACATTTTAGAGCTACTGATATTTGGCAAACAGCAAGCGACAGTAATGAATATTTGCAAAATGGTTGGGTGGGTCGTTATTTAGATTTTATTAAAGGGAGCCCTTATAAGGCGATTGAAGTTGATGAAATTTTATCTTTAATGTTGAAAGGGGAAACACAAAACGGTTTGGCGGTTACAGATTCAAAAATGTTTTACAATTCGATGCGTTCACCATTTTTTAATACTGTTGAAACCAATTACAAAGATGCCCATTTAAGTGAACATAATTTAGGTTATTTGTACAGTACAATGATTGATGCTAAATCTTCTGCAAAACATATTCATGAGAAAACTAGAACAAAAAGTACTTCCGCAGAATACCCTAAAAATATCTTTGGGAAACAACTAAAAACAATTTCTCAATTTATAAATTCTGGCTTAGAAACACAGGTGTATTATGCAGGTTTAAGTGGTTTTGATACCCATGCAAACCAAAAAAACACACAAGCAAGATTACTCAAATTATATGCAGAAAGTATGGAGATATTTGTTGAAGATTTGCAAAAAAATAAAACGTTTGACGACGTTCTTATCTTGACTTTTTCTGAATTTGGAAGACGTGTAAAACAAAATGAATCTAAAGGAACTGATCACGGAACTGCAAACAATGTTTTTGTGATGGGAAAAAACTTAAACCAACAAGGTGTTTACAATAGTTTACCTAATTTAGAGAATTTAGATAAAAATGGCAACCTTAAATATGAGATAGATTTTCGAGAGATTTATGCAACTATTCTAGATAAATGGCTTGAAGTAGATGATTTGGCAATTTTAAATAAATCGTTCTCTAAGTTAAATTTTGTATGATAATTTTTTGAAAAAGAATTAAAATAAGAGTTAATTGTACGTTACTTTTCTAATAATACGCAACGCCTCTTTGTATTTGATATATGTAGTCTTATTTTCTAAATTTTTTATATAGTTTTTTGCTTTCTTTAACTGCTCTGAAATCTCAGTAAAACCATGTAAAAAGCAAATAAGACAGTTTGTAGGTAAGCGTAAAATATCTTCATGTTCAATTACAGAAAGCGAAATGTTTTCGTCAATTTTTTTAACGATCGCATTACAATTATTAAAGATGTGTTGAATGATTTCATCATCAAATTTTGGAGGAATGAACAAGAACTCTTTAACAATATCGTGTTTGCCATTTCTTTTAAAATTGATAATAGTTTTTTCTAAAGGATAGTATTTTTCTTTTTTTTCTAGACCTAAAACAATGTATTCAGTTACAATAAATGAATTATTATTATATCTAATTTGCACATCATCTAAAGCAGAAAAAAATAATTTTACTTGTTCATTAATTAATTCAATATCTACTCTAGAATAGAATTCTTTACCATTTAAAATCTTCTTTTCTCCTGCCCAACAGATTACAAATTGCTCATTAAAAACTTTGTATTTTGGGTTGTATTGTGCCTTATGATTATTCATGAAGTCAAAAACGCCGTCTAAAGTGAGTTTGATATTATTACGAGCATTGTTTTCAATACTAGTAACAATTTCTTTATTTGTGTTTTGTAACTTAAAATTTAAAGGGGTTGGCATCGAATTGCTTCCACGTCTGTAAAAAGCAGTTCCTTTTTTATATTTCCAGGCATTTTTTAAAAGTGAAGTAACTTTATTATTAGCGTGAATAGTCACTAGGCCAATCACTTTATGGCGAGGTAATCTTGGAAAAGGAACATTTTCATATTCAATTTTAGGAGGGTTTTTTAAATATGCATTTACTAAGTTCTGAATTTTACTATCATCAAAAAAATCGACTCCAATAATTTTATTTTCCTCATTTTCAATACCAGTTACGATATAAGAATTATTCATTGGGTTAGAGTTTGAAAGCGCGCAAATATGTTTTAAAAACTTTGCTTTTCCGTCTTTTGAACTCAATGATAATTTCTGCTTCTTATCAAAAAAACTATTCTCGTCGTTATGAGAAAGGAGGTTTTTAATCAATAAGCGTTTGTTTATCATTCCTTTTTATTAAGAATTGTTGCGCTTGCTTTCGCGGTTGGATATACTACTAATTTTTTTATATTCACGTGATAAGGTCTTGTAAGCACAAAATAAATAATATCTGCAATATCTTCTGCCTGCAATGCTTTTTATTCAGAATAAACTGTCCTTGCTTTTTTAGAACCCCTTTAAATCAAATATCAGAAAATTCCGTTTCTACCAAACTAGGATGAATTGTTCCAACTCCTGATTGTATTGATTTAAATCTAAACTCATAGACTTATTTAGAGTATTTACAGCAAACTTTCATGCGCAATATACTTTCCTATTAGCACACTTCTTTATCTGTAATAGAGCCTATATTTACAATAAAACCACTCTTTGTTCTATCACTTGAGGAATAGTAGCTCTTGAAATATACAACAATCCCTTTATATTTCGATCAATCATTGTTTCCCAGTTATCAATATTTCCCTCCTATTATTGATGATAAGCCGTGTGTATTTCCTGCATTATTGATTAGAATATCTATTATTTTATACCCTCTGGAATAGATTTTGTTGCAATTTCTACTTCTTTCCTTTTAAAAATATTGAATTGAAAGTAGTTATTTCTGTTAGTTTTAATAACGCTGTCTGAAGTTTTTCTAACCTTTCTGTCCTTCTTCCACAGAGCACTAATTTTATATTGTTTTTTGCAAAAATTTCTTTAGTCGCTTTTTCAATGACTAAGGTTGCACCTGTTATAAGTGCAGTGGTTTTCATTTAATTTTCAAGTTTATTGTCTCTTAAAATTATGAAAACTACTTGTTCTAATGCCTTTTTATAATGTGAAGTTTTCATCAATTATTAACAAATTAAAAACCGCTATATAAATAGAGCGGCTTTTAATTCAATCAGTTATCCTAAATTACGTATTTATAATCAATTAACCAAACATTATTTTAAATTTCTACGGATCTTTTTTTTACTGTTTTAGTGTGTTTTCTGCCCTCATTACCTTCAATGTTTTCACTTCTTTTTTAAACTTTTACAAGAAAACAGGGTCTAAAAATGAAACAAACTTAAAGTAATGTGTTTATTTTGAAAAATTATCTTTTTTAACAGTTTTTGCAGTTTTATTATTTACGACTTGCAATAAAGATGAACTAATTGTACCAGACAATGGAATACCAGTAGTTAAGGCTGAATCCTTTTATCCGGTTTTAAAAGATGAAGATATCACATTTGCTTAAGGGCTTAGTCATGATAACCTAAGCTCCACCTCCTTTGCGATTCCTATTAAATTAGATGCCTACTTCCCAAATAATAATTCTGGCAATAGACCTGTTTTTATGTTTATTCATGGAGGAGGATTTACAGGAGGAATAAAACATAAGCCCGAAATTGTAGAAATGGCTAACTATTATGCTTCAAGAGGATGGGTTTTTGTTTTTATAGATTACACGACAACTGAGGAATTAGGTACAATACAAGGAATGACTCAAGAGAAATATTAACGTATTGTAGAGGAATTGCACCACAAGAATGGATTGAGCATGCCTTGCAAGGAGCACAGACCTCTGGTCAGGTTCAGCAAGCCACTGCTATGTACCTTGCCCAAAGGGATGCAAAATCAGCTCTTCGCTGGATTGTAGCTAACTCGAATACCTATAACATAAATACGGACTTTATTACAGTGGGAGGAGCTTCGACCTGAGCAATTACTACGATTGCTTTAGGAATTTCAAACCAGGGAGACTTTAGAGACGAAATTCCAATTATTGATGACTCTACACTTTCCACTACAAACCTAAATGAGACTTATAAAGTAAGAAGCATGGTTTATTTCTGGGGGTCTAACATAAAAATGGATGTGTTTGAATCGGTATATGGATTGAACAGATATGATATCAACGACCCTGAATTATTCATGGCATATGGTGATCAGTATGATCCTGTTACGCCTTATGATGAAGCAATTGAATTGCACGGTATATATGACTCTTTAGGTATTTACAGTAAGCTTGTTACCTTAAATGGCTTCGGGCATGGTGCTTGGAATGCAGTTGTTATAATGTCTATTAACGAATATAATTCATTGAAAGAAACAGAGCATTTATTATCTACAAAGGCTAACAGAAATAGACTAATGGAATCAATTGAACTTTCTCTTTAATGAACATAGATTTTACTGCAAACGGTTGGGAAGACTTTTGTTATTGGATTGATACTGATACCGCTATAAAAATTATAGAACTTATAAAATCCATTTAAAGGATTAGGTAAATCAGAACCATTGAAACATGGGTTGAAAGGATTTTGGTCTAGTAGAATAACAGGGGAACATAGGTTGGTTTACAGGGTTTCCGGAAAAAAAGGTGTTGACCAAAAATGTACTATCATACAGTGCAGATTCCATTATGATGACAAATGAAAGCCAGTTGCCAATACTGGTAACCCTTGTACAATCTTCAAAAAACAAAAGCTCCATTTTAAGGAGCTTTTGTTTTTTGAAGAAATCTGTCGCTTCAAATATTCAATAGTGCTACTTGTTTTATTTAAACCGTATATGGCCCTTTTAGGTGTAATATAAAATGACATACTGTTTTGGCATCACTTTTTACAGTTTTGGAAATGAATTTTAGAGATTTCTTTAAATTATAAAAAAGACTACCAATCAGGTATATAAAAATAGTAGCTAAGTGCAAATTTCAAAGGTTTGTGCTTTTCTACTATCTTTGTTTTCAAGCGGAGAAGTAGTGACTTTTTTACTCTACTACTTTTTATATGCAACACTGTTGGTAACTATTTAGCGATGAACATTAAACTAGTAGATAAAAATGAGGAATTGTATGAAATTTTAAAAGTTCAAACTCAGAATCACATAGACCATTTATCTAATGCATCTATAAATAAAAATGGTTATGTAACTGTAAAGCATACCTATGAAATGCTAGAAAAAATGAACTCTAAAGCTCGCCAAGTAATAGCTACAGTAAACAATGAAGTTGTTGCTTATGCTCTAGTAATGCTGAAAGAGTTTAAAGAATTAAACCCTATTCTTGTTCCAATGTTTGAGACATTTGAAAAAGTTGAATACAAAGGAAAGAAACTGAACGAGCTGAATTATTATGTGATGGGACAAATATGTGTACGGGATGATTTTAAACGAAGAGGGATTTTTAAAAAACTTTATGAAAAGCACAAAGAAGAATACTCAAAATATTATGACTTTTGCTTAACCGAAGTGTCTTCCAACAACATTCCTTCAATGATTGCCCACAAAAAGGTAGGCTTTGAAACGGTCTATACATTTACTGATAATACAGATGAATGGAATATTTTATTATGGGAATGGAAATAAAAACACTTGCCAACGGGGTGTATAAATAATAGCATTCCATTCGGGGTACAACTTTACATACACAGATCGTTGGCAAACATGTGATATTCTTCGCTGAATCAAAAAAAATGAGAGTACTGAATGTTCATAAACGAATTATAAATCAGCCCTTGTATAAACTAGAAAGATTGCTAAAAACACTAGCAACAGAGAATGATATGGTTTGGCCTAGAGAACAATGGCCAGCAATGAAATTTAAGCAAGGGTTGAAAGTTGGAGCAAGAGGAGGACACGGACCCATACGTTATTTTGTAGAAAAAAATAAACCCAATGAAATACTTCAATTTCGATTTTCAAAACCTTATGGATTCAATGGAATTCATAAGTTCGAAATGAATGAACTCACTAGTGAGAAAACCGAAATTAAGCATACTGTTGATATGCATACCGTTGGGAAAGGAACGCTGATTTGGTTTTTAGCAATTCGTTCTTTGCACAATTCCCTAATTGAAGAAGTATTTGATAAATTAGAAAACAACTTCTCTGAAACTAAAGAATCAATAGAATGGAGTTTTTGGGTGAAATTTATAAGAAAACAAATTGCAAAAAAACCCTGTTTTCGCCAGTCAAAGACCAACTTTTAACACTCATTAAGAATGAAAATAGCTACATATTTAAACACAAAAATGAAGATATTATTAATCTTATTTTTAGGAATGCTTGTCGTTTTTGTTATTATACAGATTTTTGCCATGAATGGGCAGAAAAATATTGAAATGTATACTTATCAGGTCAATAAAAAATATGATACATTTGAAATACGAAATTATGAAGCAACGCTATTCACTTCCGTTAAACTTTCAACCAAAGGATATAAGAATTCCTCTAGTAAAGGGTTCTCTATTTTAGCAGGATACATCTTTGGAAAGAATAAACGGAATGAAAAAATAGCGATGACCTCACCAGTAACCATGACATTAGAAGATTCTATGACGATGATGTTTATGGTTCCTAAGGAATTAAAAAAAGAAATGCTTCCTACTCCTAATCATTCAGAAATAGCGTTTAAGGAAGAACCTGCAAAAACTGTAGCAGCCATTAGATTTGGTGGTTGGGCGAATGACAAAAAAATAGCAACCTATAAACAGCAATTGATAGCCGCTTTAGATACAGAAGGTATTGCGTATTCCAATCGATTTTATTTTTTCGGATATAACGCACCATACGAAGTTTTTAATCGAATAAATGAAGTGATCGTCGAATTGCAATGAGCTGTTTCTGACCAAATAAATGATGACGAACTCAAAAGAAATAGAATTTTATTTATTAGCTGTTTTTACCTCACAAAAATTTGGAGGGAATCAACTCGCTGTTTTCATTGATTTGGAAGATGAAGTTTCTACCGAAAATATGCTTAGTATTGCAAGGGAACTTCATTTTCCTGAAATAACATTCGTAAAAGAAAACCATCACAACGAAAAATTTGATGTTAGAATTTTCACACCCGAATATGAAGTGCCTTTTGCTGGTCATCCATTATTAGGAACGGCATTTGTTATTTCAAAATACTTGTTGCCCTCACCAAAAGAAAGTATTGTACTGAATTTAAAGCATTCAAATATTAGAATTGATCTAACCTCTATGAATGATATTGATAAAAGTGACTTTATAATGGAACAAACAGAACCAGAGTTTATAACCACTTATAGGTCTCAAGAAATTGCAGATGGATTGGATATAGATGTAAAGGTTTTGGACTTACAACAACCAATCGAAGAAATAAGTACAGGATTGCCCTATATTATTATTCCTGTTCGTAGTTTAGAGAGCATCAACCAAGTACAACTTGATTCAAGAAAAGTGATAGAATTTTTAACTCAAAAAAAGAAATACAAAACGAACAGCATTACAGGACTAACAACGTCATTATTTTTTGTTACCGAAGAAACTTTTGAAAAATCGAACAGCTTTAATACCAGAATGTTTTGTATTGAAAATGGAGATTTAATTGAAGATGCTGCTACAGGAAGTGCAAATGGCTGTTTCCTTGCGTATTTATTAAAAAACAAATCATCTGAAATCTCTGCCATAGTAGAGCAAGGATTTCAAATGGGAAGAAAATCATATATACAGTTAGAGGGGAAGCTCAAAAATAATATATATAGTATAAAAATAGGTGGGCAAGTTGTTGACTTAAGTAGGGGCAAGTGGCAGCTGTAATTAACGATTATTTGTAGCACATTTCACATTTCCCTTGAATTAAAAGTTGAGAAAAAATTACCTCACGATTAGGGATTTTAGGAATATTTATATTTATATCCAAACAGTCTACTTTACCACAAGACAGGCATTGAAAATGAGGGTGAATGTCTGTGTGCATTGATTTTGAACAATTGCTACATTTTGCATACCATTTGACACCATTAAGCCCAATAAAAGAGTGTAGGACTCCATCATCTTCAAGTTTATCTAAGACACGATAAATGGTTGTTTTGTTTAACTTTTTATCAAGACGTCTAATTAATTCAACAGTAGAAAGGGCTTTTGATTCCTTTTGAAATTGCTTGAGCAGTACTTTTAAAGATTGTGTTTTTCTGATAACTCCCATTGCACAAATTTATTACAACCAAGTTGCAATAACAAATAAACTATCTATATTTGCACTCTATTTGCCCTAATAAGAAGAAAGAATGAAATTAACTTTACAAAAACCAGATATTATTGGCGCTATTGCTAGTATGTTATGTATAGTGCATTGTGTGGTAACACCCTTTATTTTTTTGGCGCACACTTCCTCCTCATTTGACACCTACCCAAGCACTCCTATTTGGTGGAAAAATATTGATTATTTATTTCTATTTATTTCGTTTTTTTCCATTTATCAAGCGACCCAAACAATGGGCAATAAATTTATGAAACCATTATTATGGTCAAACTGGAGCTTGCTATTTTTACTTATAATGAATGAGAAATTAGGCTTGTTTTCAATTCCCGAAATAATAACATATATAATCGCCATTACACTTGCTGTATTGCATCTATACAATTTGAAGTACTGTCAATGTAAAAATGACAAATGTTGTACTCATAATAAATAAAAATAATCACCTAGATTGCATATTAGTCTCAGCGATTTTGGGAACAACTCAAATCATTATTCTTTTTTATTTCGTAAATTACTTTCTGTAAAACAAAATTTAAAAATACATAAAAGTACTTTTGTATGTTAGTTTTGTCAAACTTAATGTATTAGAATGCAACCCAGAATAGCGATACTTCCTAAAAAAATTAATAGGGAAATCATTGAGAATGCCTTTTTATAATGTGAAGTTTTCATCAATTATTAATAAAGAAAAAACCGCTTTAATCGGAGCGGTTTTTAATTCAATTAACCAAACATTATTTTAAAGACTTCTATGTTTTGTTTTTCGGGATACTTTAGTTCGTTTTCTCCCTTCGTTTCTTCCACTATTTTTCGCTTCCTTTTTAGAGCCTTCTCTTTTTGAATAGTACATAAATCCTCTTCCTGAAAACCGATAAGTGGTTTTTGAACTCAGGTGGTACAATTGTATTTCTCCATCGTTGATGATGCTTAATTCAAACTCTTCGATATCTCCATCATCGTAATTAAGTGTTAAAATTTTTAGGTCTTCATATCCCCTTATATCATAAACTTCATATTCTCCAATAAAATTCCAGTAAACATCATTAATTTGTGTGTTAAAATTATCTTTAGAGCTGTAAAATGTAGTCATGTTTTCTGGCGTAAAGGCCATATAGTTTTCATTATCAAAAGGATTAGGAATTCCATCTGCTGCAGCTGTTTTCTCCCAGTCGATATATTCTTGTAAAAAGTATTCAATGTTTTCGTAAAATAAATTCTCATAATCAAATTCAGGGATTTGATAACCAATTAAATAATAGTTGACGTTTTCTATGGGGTTATAGAGGCTGATTTCATTGTTGGATAGTACCATAACCTCAAAGTTACTTGGGCCGTCTATATGGTGATTAACTTCCAGTAGTCCGTTAAATGAATTGTAGGTTCCCACGGCTATTCCAAAACCATTTCCTGTATTCCCGATATCGACAATATTGTTGTTAGCATATACTATTCCGTTTACAAAAGACATTGTAAAGGCACGAGAAACAAAAGGGATGTCTCCATCACCTAGAGTTCTATGATAATCAATATACCATAAATCATACTCAGAAACGATTTCTTTTATATATAGATTATTTTGAGAAAGATCTTCAAATGGTTCTTCAGTAAATAAGATACAAGAACTAAAGAGTGTTTTTATAAGCATCATCGTTAAAAGTAATTTTGAAGATTTCATAAGCCTGCGTTTTATGGATATATTTATATAATTTCAAAATGCGTGCCAAAAATAAAAAGCGTGCTTGTTTGCTATTTTTGATTGAAAAATTAGGAAATTATTTTGCTCTGGGGAAAATTTCGGAGGTTGTTTTTGGATATTTACTATTTGTAGTATTTGTTTAATTCACCAACTTTATAGCTAATAATAGCTTCATTTTCTTTTAATGAGAAGGGGAATTTCATTTTTAAACTCCATCATAGAATTTGAATGGAGTATAAAATCATTTTTTTGTTTTGATGATGTCGCATAATTACCGATTAAAAAAGTAGTTCCTTTTCCGTTTCCAACGGCTATTTTTTGTGATTTTATTTTGAAAAAATAATGAATCAAAAGCTAGGGTTGTTTTTTAGATAATTTAATTTGTATGTTCGCTCCTCTTACCTCTTGAATTCCGTCAACCCAATTTTTATAAGCGGATTTTTTTAATTGAAAAGGAGGCTCCTTTTCGATATTTATGCTCCTGCACTGAGAAAGGTTGACTATAATTACAGTTATTGAAACAAGTTTTATGGCCTTCATTTTTTATATTTGATACGTATGATCTAAAAAGTATATTAAGATATAAAAAAACAGAAAACGGTTTTATACAAATGAAGTTTCTAAAAATAAAAAAGCGAACCAATTGGTTCGCTTTTTTAAATATCTAAAAGTTATATTTTTTAATTATTTAGAGCTTCTGCACCTCCAACAATTTCTAAAATTTCATTGGTAATTGCTGCCTGACGTGCTTTGTTATATGTCAACAATAATTCGTCTCTTAATTCTTTCGCATTGTCTGTTGCTTTGTGCATTGCAGTCATACGAGCACCGTGCTCTGAAGCAAAACTATCTCTGATAGATTTGTATAATTGTGTTTTTAAAGACTTTGGTATTAAAGCTTCAACAATTTCTAATTTAGAAGGCTCAAAAATATAATCAGAATTTACTGTATTTGTCTCTCCTCCTTCGATAGGTTTTATTGGTAAAAATTGTTCAACTTGCGGAATCTGAGTTGCCGCATTTTTAAATTGATTGTAAATGATGTCAATTTTATCGTAGGTTCCTTCAGCATATAAATCCATTAACTCTTCTGCTATAGCAGCAACATTATCAAAAGTTAAGTCATCAAAAACATCATTTTTTGTACCTGCAATATTGAATTGCTTTGATAAAAGGTCTCCACCTTTTTTACCAATTGTAAACAAATCTACTTCAATACTACTGTATTTTTCCTCTACAGTTTTAAGTACTTGTTTTGTTATTGAAGAGTTAAAACCGCCACACAAACCTCTATTTGAAGTTACTGTAACAATTAAAACTTTAGAAACCTCTCTTTGTGTTGAATATACACCGCCAGCATCACTATCTAAAGTTGCACTTAAGTTTTGGAGTAATTCAGTTAGCTTAGATGAATAAGGACGCATTGCAGTGATTGCATCTTGTGCTTTTTTCAACTTAGCAGCAGAGACCATTTTCATGGCAGATGTAATCTGCATTGTTGATTTAATAGAGGTAATTCTATTCCGTATTTCTTTTAAGTTTGCCATTCTATTGTAATTTTGAAATTCCCGCTTTCGCAGGAATTCCAACTATTTTTTATGCAAAGTGAGTAGAAATTTCTTTAGCTGCTGCTTCTAATATAGCAATTGTTTCGGCTGTTAATTTACCAGACTTTAATACATCTAAAGTGTCTCTGTGTTTTGCGTTTAAATAATCGATATAATCTCTCTCGAATTTCTTTACTTGATCTACAGGAACGTCTTTTAATAAGTTCTTAGAACCAGCATAGATAATTGCAACTTGGTCTTCTACCGAGTAGGGATCATTTTGAGCTTGCTTTAAAATTTCAACATTACGTTGTCCCTTAGAAATTACACTCATTGTAGCTGCGTCTAAGTCAGAACCAAACTTAGCAAATGCTTCTAATTCACGATATTGAGCTTGGTCTAATTTTAAAGTACCAGATACCTTCTTCATTGATTTAATCTGTGCGTTACCACCAACCCTTGATACAGAGATCCCTACGTTAATTGCTGGACGAACACCAGAGTTGAATAAATCACCATCCAAGAAAATTTGACCATCTGTAATTGAAATTACATTTGTTGGAATGTATGCAGATACGTCACCTGCTTGTGTTTCAATAATTGGTAATGCTGTTAAAGAACCTCCACCTTTTACAATTCCTTTTAAAGAATCTGGTAAATCGTTCATTTCACTTGCAATTTTATCATCATTAATAACTTTTGCAGCACGTTCTAATAATCTTGAGTGTAAGTAAAATACATCACCAGGATAAGCTTCACGTCCTGGAGGTCTTCTTAATAATAAAGAAATTTCACGGTAGGCAACAGCTTGTTTAGATAAATCATCGTAAATAATTAAAGCAGGCCTTCCTGAATCTCTAAAATATTCTCCAATTGCAGCTCCGGCAAAAGGTGCATAAACTTGCATTGCTGCAGGATCAGATGCATTTGCAGCAACAATTGTTGTATACGCTAACGCGCCTTTTTCTTCTAACATGTTTGCAATTGCAGCAACTGTCGAAGCTTTTTGACCGATTGCAACATATATACAATATACTGGCTCACCAGCATCGAAAAATTCTTTTTGATTTAAGATCGTATCAATAGCGACTGTAGATTTACCAGTCTGACGGTCTCCAATAATCAACTCACGTTGACCTCTACCCACAGGAATCATTGCATCAATAGATTTGATACCCGTTTGAAGTGGCTCTGTTACGGGTTCTCTAAAAATAACCCCAGGAGCTCTTCGCTCTAAAGGCATTTCATAAGTTTTACCAGAAATTGGGCCTTTACCATCAATAGGATTTCCTAAAGTATCTAATACTCTACCAGCAACTCCTTCTCCTGCTTTTAAAGAAGCAATACGTTCTGTACGTTTAACCGTGGAACCTTCTTTAATCGAAGTAGAAGGTCCTAATAATACAACACCTGCGTTATCTTCTTCTAAATTTAATACGATTCCTTCTAATCCGTTTTCGAATTCTACTAATTCACCATATTGAACATTGGAAAGACCGTAAACACGGGCAATTCCGTCTCCTACTTGTAAAACAGTTCCTACTTCGTTTAAAGTTGCCTTAGCTTCAAAGTTTGTTAACTGTTGCTTTAAAATTGCTGATACTTCAGCGGGTTTAATACTTGCCATCTTTTATAATTTGATGTATTATTAAATTTTTGGAATGTAATGACTATTGTCAAATTCCTTTTTCAATTCATTTAAATAATTAGAGATGCTTGCATCATACTGCACATCTCCCACGCGCAAAATA
>JAQWIO010000078.1 GCA_029248845.1 Polaribacter sp.
ATCTTCTATCTCTGAAGCTTTCTTTATTGCCTCATACATCACAGTGGTTTTTCGTTTTCTAGCAGTGGAAATAGATTTCCTAGCAGCTTCATAGTTCGGCAATACAGTAGGCAACTCTTTGTTTGTTAAAACAAAAGCATACACTCCTTTATTTCCTTCTATGTTTTTATAGACTGTATTTAACGCTGAATTAAACATCGCTCCAACTACTTTTGGTTCAGATCCTGCTCCAGATAATGTTGGACTTTTTAACGTAATTCCATTTGCATTTCTAACTGTTGTATTATTTTCTTTAGAAATATCCTCTAGAGAGGCACCGTCAAACTTTTCTGCAATTAATTTTGCTTTCTTTTCATTAATTAATATTGGCCGAACTCTGTTCGTAGCTTTTGCTGCAGAGAGAAGTCCCTTTTCGGTTTTAGCAGTAACATAAGCAACCACATGACTTCCTTCTAGATCAAAACGTTTAAAGTCTCTTGGTTTTGTTTCTTTGCCAAAAGCCCAAGAAATAATTTGTCTTTGATTTCCTAAACCAGGAACGTTTTCGTCTAAAACTTTTAAACCAATTGCTGGTTTTGTTTGGTAAGAATTCTCTTTAGCGGCCTCAAAAAATGTTTTGCCTTGAGAAATCGCTAAAGCAAATTGTTCTGCTTTTTGAAATACATTATTTTCTGTAGTTTCAGAAGGAAGTATTTTTCTACCAAAAGTTGCTATCTTTAAGACTTTTTGAATATTTTTTTGTCCATCTATCTTAATTACATGATATCCAAATGGGGTTTTAACAACTCCTATATCTCTATTTTTACCCTCAAAAACAAAATCTCTAAATCCTGGAGTCATTCTAGAATAATTAAACCAATCATAAGAGCCTCCTTTTTCTGAGGACCCTTTATCTGAAGAAATAGCTTTGGCTAACTTTGCAAACTTTCTTTTATTTCTCTTTACAACGTTTAAAATACTATCCGCTATTTTTTTTGCTTCCTCCTCAGTTCTTGTAACGTCTGGAGCAACTCTTTGGGCACCAACAAAAGGAATTAAAATATGACTTGCTTTTGCAGAATCAGGCATTTTGCTTATTGCCATGATTTTTGAAATTTTAAAAAAACCTTGGTCTTTATAAGGTCCGAAAACATCTCCTTTAGATCCTTTAAAAATTGTTGAAGCTACATCCTTATTGATATTATTTTTAAATTTAAAGCTTTCGTCTATGTTTGTGTCTGAATCATTTTCACTTAAAAATTCTCTTTCATTAGACGTATTTTTAAAATCTTCAACAAAATCTGCAAGTTCTTCTTTAATTGCATTCTCATCGTCTGAACTGGCAATAATATTGAGTTTCACATAAGATATATCTCTAGATTCATCTACTTTAAAATCATTCGGATTCTCTTTAATATATGCTGATACTTCGCCTTTAGACACTGCTACTAAACTATCTGCAATCGTAGAATAAGGAACAAATACAAATTGGGCTGTTAACTTTGTGTTGTCCGCAAAATACTGAGATTCTCCCTCTTTTAATGAAGCTCCAAGACCTGCAGTAACCAAATTATTATAGGTATTTCTTTCAGCATTGTCTCTAATTTGATTCAAGTAATTAGACCAAGCACTCCATAGTTGACTGTTGTTTTCTTTTGTATCTGCTAAAAATTGCTTAAATTTTAGTTCATCAAATAAGCCTATTTCATTTTGAAACTGTGGATTATCCTTCACTGAAGGAGCATTTATAACTTCATTCCAAACATCTGCTTCACCAACAGTAATACCTGCTTCTGATAATTGATTTTGATAGATTTTTTTTCTAACAATATTATCCCAAACAATTTTACTTGCTTGCATCTCTGAAATACGATTACCAGCTTGTCGCTTGTATGCTTCCAATTCAGCAGCAAACTCTTGTCTTGAGATAGATTCACCATTTATTTCACCTATTTCATTAATTTTAGTTGAATTGAAAAAATCTCCTAAAGTGGATGGATCTAGTACAAAAGCAAAAAGTGCTAAACCAATTATAATGATTAAGAACATTGAACGTTCTCTAATTTTTGATAAAACTGCCATACGTCATTTATTTAATTTCGGTTTGCGAATATACAATTTGGCTTTTAATATTGCAACCCATTTAATACTTATTAGTCTTGAGGAGAAAGGCTTTGAGATCGCTCTTTGTAAATCCGTTTGCTTTTATAGGTCTTCCTTCACTATTTTTATGAATACCTCTTCAATTTTAGCACTACTTACTTTTATGATTTTTATTTCAAAATTCTCTATGATAACGATTTCATTCTCTTTAGGAATACTTTCTGTATAATCAATAATAAAGCCTCCCAGAGTTTCATAAGCTTCGGATTTAGGAATGTTCAAATCATATTCTTCATTCAAATAATCTACCTCTAGTCTTGCCGAAAAAGTAAATTCCCCATCAGAAACCATTTTTTCTAAAAACTCTTGTGTGTCGTGTTCATCTTCAATTTCTCCAAATAATTCCTCAACAATATCTTCTAAAGTTATCATCCCAGATGTTCCACCATATTCATCAACAACGATAGCGACACTTTTTCTTTTTTTCATTAAATTATTCAAAACATCATTAATCATCATTGACTCCGGTACAATTTCTACTGGCAATAAAATAGATTTAATTGTCTTCGGCTTTTTAAATAATTCGAACGCATTTACATATCCAATTACATCGTCTAAAGACGATTTATAAATTAAAACTTTAGACAAACCAGAATCTATAAAAATTTTTTTTAACTGAATTACTTTTTCATGAAGTTCTAAAGCAATAATATCTATTCTAGGAACCATCACCTCTCTTGCTTTAACATTCTGAAAATCCAAAGCATTCTGAAAAATTTGAATCTCAGAATCTATCTGATCTTCATCATTTCCGGTTTCTAATTGCTCTGATATATAGTTCCCTAATTCCTCTTTACTAAATTCAGTTTGTTGTTCATCTGCATCTGTTTTAAAAAAAACACGAAGAAAAAAATCTGAAATAATGGTGATAAATTCTGAAAAGAAGTGAAATAAAATATAAAAAACATAAGCCGGTACAACAAATAATTTTAAAACCTCATTTGCATAAATTCTGAAAATAGCTTTGGGTAAAAACTCTGCTGTTATTAATATAATAATTGTAGAAATAAAAGTTTGTATTAGAAGAATAGAGAAATTATTGTAATTCTCAAGAGGGAGTACCTTTATTAAAAAAATACCCATATAATAACTATAAATAACCAAAGAAATATTATTACCAACCAACATTGTAGTGATGAATTTTGATGATTTCTGAGTAATTATATTTAGTATTTTTGGAATAAAACCTTCTCTTTTTTTCTCTAACTCTATATGAAGTTTATTTGCTGAAACAAAAGCGATTTCCATTCCCGAAAAAAAAGCGGAAAGGATAATTGAGATAAGTATAATGATAATTTCCATGAAGAAATTTATAATCTATTTATTTAAGTTGTTCCTTTTTTCTACTTTTTTCCTAAAATGTCTTTTAAAGAAAAAAACTAAGGTAATAAAAATAGACGCAGAGAGGAATAAATAAGCTTTTTCTCTGTCTGAACTCCATTTAACAAGACCTTCTATTAAACATGTTAAAGCTACTAGTAAGTAGCCATATTGAAAAAATTTCCAAAGCGTATTCATCTAATTATTTTTCTGTGGTTATTAATTTACCTATTGCTTTTTTTGCTATATGCTTACTTAAGTCTTCTTTGCATTCAAAACCAACACCATAAACCGTGTCTTTTATAGTACTTAATATAAATGCTTTTTCTGAAAAGAAATATTTCGTGTTTTGATCCCAAAATAATTGTTCTGTTTCTAACCTAGATTGTTCTGTGTGGTTCAAAACAATTACATTTCCTATAATTTCAGAAACGGATGTCTTAGAATAGGTCAAGGCATAATTACCGGTAATTGTTACAGAATCTTTTCCTTCAAAATTTATGATTTTAATTCCATCAGGAAACTCATTATAAGGATGTTGTTTTCGATTACTAAAGTCATGTAATAAAGGAGTCATTAATTTGGAGGTAATTCTCCCTGAATCTTTATATACATGAAACGCATTTTTTGCAACGCCTATTGGTAAGTTTTTGGACGCTAAAAAATCTCTAACTTCTTGCGTATTATTTGAACAAGAAAAAAGCATCACTGTAATGAGTATTACAGTGATGCTTTTTTGTGCTATTTTAATTGAAATTTTCAAAAATCTATTTTAAGGGAACTCTTACCGTTTCTCCAATCCAACATTTTATTTTATAACTACTTCCTGGATCTACACCTGCCGTAAAAATTACTTTTTTACTTGGTGAATTTGCTTTATAGTTTTTAATGTATTTTTTTGCAATTCCTGAAATACTTGGATCTACAGCCGCTGCCTTTTGTGCTTTTCTCAAAGCGGCAACATAGACCATTCTTTTTTCAAATTCATTTTTACCACAATTATTAACACTTGTTTGATACAATTTACCAATAAATAAGTAAGCCTTACCAAAATTTGAATTAAAACGAATAGCTTCTCTTGCTAAACTTCTTGCTTTACTTAATTGCCCTCTACCTTTGGCAGCTTGCGCAAATTTTAGCTTTATTTTTGCTTTCTTAATTGGGTCTGTTTCTAAATTAAAAGACTCCAATCTCATTTCAGCTGCCCCCTTTAAATCTCCTTTATCTTCTAAAACACTTGCTAAGAAAGCATAGGCTTCTGGAGATGGAGAGGCTTCTGCATAGGCTCTAACCAGAGTTTCAAATAAAGGCTCTGACTGACACCCTTTGTTAAACATTCTAGAAACTGATCTCTTTAACCACACAGAATTTGATCTGTTAGCTTCAAAATCTCTGTTGTACAATGGAACTAATCTTTCACAGGTAACTATTTCAGAAATAATTGCATCTAGATTGCCTTCAACTGTCCCTAAAGCTTGAGAATTAATGGTATAAGCTCTTTTTAAGCTCTGCTCCCTTTTACTCAATACTCTCGTAGAATCTGATAAAGGAATTAATTTTTTGGCATAACTTTCTAATTTCAGCGTTACATTTTCTAAAACATCGTCATAGGTGTCAAATACTTTTTGAGGATTTGTATCTTTATTTCTGTCAGTGACTCCCTGAAAGTATTTATAAAGGTTTTTAACCCCCATTTTAGTTGGGTCAATACTATACCCCTTCTCTAAAATAGAAAATATTTGATCATCTGAAGCTAACTTATTTTTTGATAAAAAAGTAGCATAATCACTATGAACTTTTGCTGGATTTTTGGTAGGAAAATACTGCAATCTTTGTTCATACACTCTTTTGGCTAAGACAGGGTCTTTTTTCACATCTTCCGCAAGATTTGCTCCATATTTATAAATATTTACAGACAAATCTTTACAATTATCCATTAAATATATCCAATTTGTATAGGCTTCATCATATTTTTTAGATTGATAATCTCCTTTAAAAAGATTGTATTTAATGGTACATTCTCTTGCTGTATCTTCTTGAGCAGTTATTTTTACTGAAATTAATAAAAATAGTGCTACTGTTAAAAAAGTAATTTTCTTCATTTCCTGTGTTTTATTAATCTATTTTTCTTTTTTGAAACCAATTTGTATCTGTTAATGATAAACTTAATCTAAAATTAAAATAATTTTCTTGAATTAAATTATTTTCAGTTGTTCCTTTTTTGCCAAACTCGAAACTCATATTCAACGTAGACAATTGTTTTAATGGTAAACCTACTCCAAAAGATATGCCAAAGTCGTCTACAGGTGTGAAATTTGAACTTAAACCAGAACCATCAACCAACAAACCTGTCTTTTCTAAACGCAGACCAGCCCTGTAGGTAACCCGTTCCCAATAACTAGATATCGAATTTATTTTTGGTAGGTAATATCCACCAATAGAAAATCTATTAGAATTACCATACCTGTAGGCTGCGTTTGATTTATTTAAAAAACCTGAAGTTTCTATTGCCTCTTGATTTTCATACTCTAAACCCAGGTACCATTTATCAAACTTCCCAATACCAGCACCAAAATTTGTTTTTATTGGCAATCTGTATTTTCCATTGATAGACTTAATTTTTTTCATTTCACCGTCTTCGTCTACAAACTGAAGGGTATCTCTTACAATTTCATTCCCAGTTCCACTAAATGTTAGTGAATAAGTATTACTTGTACCTGTGAATTTTAAGTCATTACCCATTTTTATTGTAGCCCCAGCACTTAATAAAAGTTTATTTTTTAGTTCTTTATTATATTGAGCTCCTAATTTTACAGCACCTCCTTTAACTAAATTAGCTTCTTTATATTTTGTTGCTAAAGTTACGTTAGCTCTTTGATTAGAAATACTGTTACTAATATTTCCAAAGTTATAATCTGCTTCAATTCCTAAAGAGAATTCTTTAAATAATTTAATTCCAAAACTTCCATAAAATCTAGTTACACCTCCATCACCTGAATAAAGTGTAATTTCATCAGTATCAGCATTGGCATCTAAAATTGAATTGGATAAAGAATACCCAACAGATGAAACAGGCTGAATTCCAAAAGACATTCCCGCTTTAGAACCCAATGGCAGTGCCAAGGTAAAATAACTTAATCTTGTAGAATTTGAAGTTTGTTCTACATCACCATTGTCAATTGTCAACTCGTTGTTT
>JAQWIO010000086.1 GCA_029248845.1 Polaribacter sp.
AAGAAACACTTGGGATTCCTTTTCCTAGTTCTATTTTTGCAACGAACTTTGGAGCGTATTTTCTAAAAAACCAACCAATTGGTGGAATATCAAAAGTTGATTGATGATTTGAAACAAAAATAAGAGAAGCGTTCTCGGGGAGTATGTGCTTATTAATAACACGAACTTTTACACCGAGTATCAACATGGACTTCACCAAAAAAAAATTTAAGCAATCCACTACTTTTCCGTGAACTTTATAACCAAAAACGTTTAGGCTTATCCATTGTAAAGGATGAAAAATGAGCAAAATTAAAAAAAATACTCCTATAAAAATAGGAGATAAGAGGTAGCTTAATACTTTCATTTTAAAACCAGTTATTCCATGGGATTCTAGAAAGGATTAACAACAATGCAAGCCCATAAAAAAGAGCAACTATTTTAAACTTATCAGTATCAGAAGTTTTCTTTTTGTGTTTAGACCAACCTATTGTAATGAGCGCGATCGCTAGAATCATGGTTATAGGGTGTTCTACTGCAATTAATCTTGCTGCTTTATCTCCCATAACTGCTCCAGCATCTGCTTTAAGGGCACTGTACCAGGGAGACATGAAATACCAAGCCAAACCAATTAATAACTGAATATGAGAGACAATAAGTGTAAATAAGCCAATACGTAAATCTTTGTCTGTAAATTGTTTCTTATTCTTAAGACCTATTACCGCGTTGATAACAGCAAAAATTAGAATTGCCAAAACTAAATAGGCCCAATACGAATGAATGTCTTTCATAATTATGAAGTTGATTTTTTAATTGTGTAAAGTTACTAATTTTATAAAAAAAAAACCACCTCAATTGAGGTGGTTTTTTTATATTGTTAAGAATAAATTATTAGAAGTTATATCGTATGCTAACATTCCAGGTTCTTCCAAAACCGAAATAACCACTATTCCCAGTGTCTACACCTTTATATGTAATACCAGTAGCATTTTCATGTCCCGCAGTATAATTTGTTCTTAATTCAGATAAATATTCTGTATCCAATACATTGTTTACATTTGCTCTAAAATTTAAAGATTTAGATTTCTCATCACCTAAATCTAATCTATAAGATACTCCAAAGTCTAATAACCCGTATGAAGGTAACTTTAAATTTTGTTTAACAGCACTTACATTTGAATATAAGTTATCGTAAAATCTATAATCTGAATCAATACTTAATTCATCCAAAATATTATAATCTATCCCTAAACCTACAGAAAACTGTGCAGCATCTCCAACTTTACCTCCATCTACGTCTACTACTTCCGGAACACCTACTACATTTCTATCTTCATCTAATGTTCTTGAAGTAACCTCACCTACGTACTCCCAATCTCCGGCAGAAAGAAACCCTTTTACTCTAAATTGTTTGGTAACGTTGGCTATAAAATCTACCTCAACTCCTTTATGATATTGACTTTGACCTGTAGTCTCTTTAATAGTAACAACATTGTCTACTACATCAGAAGTACCATCAACTCTATCTTTCCAGCTTGTGCTGTATAAGTTAACATTTGCGCTAAAGAATTCAGATTTATAGTTATACCCCATCTCTAATCCAAATATTTTTTCGTTTTGAGAAACTGGGTTAATAGAATTATCATAGCTATTAAAAATATTATCATGATACGGTTGACGCGAATAGAAACCACCATTCATATAGAAAGAGCTCTGTTCAGATAATTTAAAACTAGATCCAATTTTAATATTGTAACCAATATTATTAACTTTTTCAGAATTTTCAAATGCTGATAAGTAATCATATCGATCAAATCTTTGGTGATTTTGTGAGGATAAAGAACCTTGGAAAAAAGCACTCATGAAATCATCTGCATATTCTAATTGAGTGAATATTCCTCCGTAAGTTATTCTTTCACTACTATCGTAGTCAATTCTTTGGTCTTCACTTGCTGAATTAAACATTGTAGCCCAAGGATTTGCATCAAAACTTTCTGTTGCAACAACATCAACCGTTGGTCCAACTCTATTATGAGTACCATCTTTTAATTTTCTATCTTCAGACCAAGAATTTAATCCGTGGAAATTTTCAACTTGTCTAAAGTGTGTGCCATAATAGGTTCTTACATCTGCACCTATATTCCAAGTAAGATTATTATTAATTTTATGTTCTAGATTAGATACCGCACCATACCAAGCATGGTTGTTCATAGAGGCTCTTGTAATATAAGCATCGTTTCCAAAGTTACCATCTACTGCAGCCGAATTGTTTGCATAAATAGCATCGTAATCTATGTTACCATTAGGTGTTCTTTGTCTAGATCCTCTATTTCCTGTTCCACCTCCTGTACCAAATGAAGCATATAATACAGTAGATAAATTAGTAGCATCAGAAATCGAATAATCCCAGTTTAAGTTTAACACTGGTTTATGATAGAAATTTCTCCTTTCTGTCATATAAGTACCTTTGTAAGTACCCCAGTTGTTGTTATATTTTAATCCTTTTTCTAAGTATGTTGATATACTTTTAGAAAAGTTTTGGTCATGCCACTGAGGCGCTCCTGTAATTAAGAAGTTAAAATTATGATTCTCATTTAGCTTATAACCAAAAGAGATAAAATAAGTTTGTCCTTGTCCTTTAGTCCCATCATTGTACCCATCACCTTGCCAATGAGATAACATTACGCTTGCACCAAAACCATTTTCATTAATTCCTGTATTGTAAGAAACAGTCGTTTTATAATAGTTATCATTTGCAGTACCAGCATAAAAATAACCTCCTTCACTTTTATTCGTAGTTTTCGTTATAAAATTCATTGTACCACCAACAGAAGAAATCGCTAATTTAGAAGCTCCTAAACCTCTCTGAATTTGTACTGCATTTGCAATATCGTTAACCCCAGACCAGTTGGACCAGTACATTTTACCATCTTCCATACCATTAATTGGCTGTCCGTTTAATAAGAATGCTGTATTTGTTTGATCAAAACCACGAACAGAAATTCTAGAATCTCCAAAACCTCCAGATTGGCCTGCTACATATATAGAAGGTGTATTTACTAAAGCCATAGTAACATCTTGTGTTCCTATCTTTTTTTGAATTTCTGCAGCTTTAATTGTAGACGCTGCAACTGGAGTCTTTCTATCACCAGCTAAGTCAATAATCCCTTTACCAATGATTACAATTTCGTCTAAAGAATCTGCATCTTCTACTAATTTAATTGAACCAACATTCGTTTTTGAGGAAGAATAAGGTAACTCTAAAGTTTTGTATCCAATAAAAGAAATAACAATCGTGCCAGAATCGGCTCCTGCTTGCAGGGTAAATTTCCCATCGAAATCAGTTGATGTACCGTTTGTTGTTCCCTTTACAACAATACTAGCTCCTGGTAATGGTTGGTTGGTTTCATCAACAACCTCCCCAGTAATTTTAGTTTGTCCTAATACCGTAGCTGATATGAATAATACCGCTACAAATAATAAGTTTTTAAAATTTTTCATTGTTTAGTTTTATGTTAATATTACGCAAAACTCCTCTTTTTGAAGTTTTACCCTGTTAAGTTAATGTTAATTTTTAACACTAAATTAAGAAACTGAAAAATAAACAAAATAAAAATACTCTTCAGAAAATGAAATAATTTTATATTAACAGCTTTATTAACAAAAAAATTGTAATTCGTTAATAATGCTTAAAAAAAAATTGTTTTATTGCTTATTTAATAATTTTTTAGCCAGCTCTTTCCCAAGCTCCACTCCGAATTGATCATAACTATAGATGTTCCATAAAATTCCTTGCGTAAAAATTTTATGTTCATACAATGCAATTAATTTTCCCAAAGAACGTGGGGTTAA
>JAQWIO010000095.1 GCA_029248845.1 Polaribacter sp.
AACAAAACAGAAGAAACTAAAGTATGAGATAAATCTCTAATTTTTTGAGATGCTTCAATAATTATTTTTTGAGTTTTATCAATTTCTAGAGGTATTTCGTCATTAAATTGTGGTTTTGCGGCTTGTAAATGAAGATTGGCTGAAGAAAGTAAAGCACTTACGTTATCGTGTAAAGTTTCTGCAATTTGTTTTCTCTCTGCTTCTTTTCCATCTATGGTAGCGTTTAGAATTCTAATTTGAGATTCTGACTTTATCTTTTCTATACTCCGATTTTGAAGTAATTTTGTTTGAGAAAGTTGAAGACTTAGATTCTTTTGACGAAGTTTATAATAGTTTAATGCATACAATAAAGAAAGAATTACTATTAGACCTCCAATGCCAGAAATCCAAAATGTTCTTTGTGCTTTTTGTCTTTTTATTTCTTGCTGAAATATTCCCTCTTGTAATCCTCTATCAAAATTCCTATCAGCATATATATCTGCAATTCTTTGCTGGTTATCTAAATCTTTTAATTTATCATATAATTCCCAAGATTTATGTTGATAGTCGTAAGCAAGATAATCTTTAAGTTTATACATAGAATACGCCATGTTCATGAATAAACTTACTCTAATTTCATCTGCTTTTTCACCTTTAATATTTTCAATAGATTTCAAACCAAGTGATAGTGCTTTTTTTGACGTTTCATATTCCCTTTCATAAAAATAAATATTAGACAATGCATTGTAACCAGAAGCCAATAAATATTTATCTCCCAGTCTTTTTTTAATTTCTAAAGATTTTAATAAATATTCCTTTGCTTTCATATAAGCACTATCTCTTAGATAAATTCCAGAAATATTATTATAGGCTTTTGACTTTAATAAAGAGACATCATTAGATAATAAACTGGATTTCAATATTTTATCGTAAAAAAAAAGAGCTTTTTTTCGGTGTAATGTACTTATACTGTTATTTTCTTTTTTATCTATAAATAATTCAAATAACTCCTGATAAGACTTACCTATTTGTAAATTCCCATTTAAAATATTGAAATCATCGTTTATTTGATATTTTTCTAAATGTTCATTTAAAAAATTTTTCTCTTCAAATATTCTAGTATAACCAACAACACTTTTTTTAAAATAAACAATAGCTTTGTCATATGCTGCTGAAGCATACCAAATTTTACCAACCAAATAATTTGTATTTGAAACTAATTCTAAACTAGTGTCTTGCTTTGAGGCATCAATTATTTTTAGAGCAAATTTGAGAGATGTTGTAAATTTTTTAACCTTAAATAAACTATCTGCCTTATTATACAAGTTGTACAAGATTGAATCTTTACTTTTTTGAAATGCAAATTCCGACAATACTTTAAAAGTATTGTCGGAATTTGCATAACATACCTTACCAATAAATAAAAGGGTAAAAACTATGTTTGTGCAAAATATTTTTTTGATAAAATTCAAAAGTTTAGCACCTTTTTACTCTATTATAACTGCTGGTCTATTTGGTTTTCTAGATAAAGTTATATGATTAGTATTGTTTTTATTGTTGACAAAAGCAATCTTTAAGGGTTTATTAATTTCTTTTAAGAAAACTTTAGAAAAATCTTGTTTTGATGATTTACCGTATTTTAATTTTACTTTATGCTCCTCTTCTTCTTCATTATAAACATAATCAGCGACAACTCCATCCTTTACGGAAAAATCAAGGATATAAGAAGTACCATCTGAATTCCCAGAAATACTATACTTTTTTAATTTATCTCCTTCTGCTGAATAATCATCATCTATAATACTAATGTTCGATGTTAGATCGGAATAAGTATCTGTAACTTTTACTTTTATTTGACCTCCATCAATATCATAAATGTCATGATGCTCTTTTTTATTAGATTGATTATTTGAAGAATATAAGTAAATTTCGTTAGTATTGGTGTATGGATTTTTTACATTATCTATTTCAGCATTATCATTTAACATAAAGTCTATGGTGTATTTACCAGAGTAATTTTTTTGAATGATGAATGATTGTAATAATTCTGTAGATCCCTCTTCAAACGGAAGGGGTTCATTTGTTTTTGTACAAGAAGAAAAATTGAATGTGAAACATACTAATGCTAAAAAAGCATAAAAACTGAGGTTTTTCATGATAAAGGGGTTTTAAAGTTAAATTTTTATGTTTGCAAGTAGCCTAGAATGTATGCAACAAATAGTTTAATTTAAAATAACTATATAAACTTTTTTAGGGGATGAATAAAAAAGTATAAAGTTATTAAAAATATTAATTATACTATGTTATTTTTAACTGCATACATTGCGAGGCCTACTGCATTTTTTACATTTATTTTTTTTAATAATCTTTTTCTATAAGTCTCTATTGTATTAACGCTAAGACATAATCTATCAGCAATTTGCATCGAGCTATATTGCTTCGTAATTAGTTTTAGAACTTCAAGTTCTCTTTCTGTTAGGCTGTTAATTAAAAAGTCATTTGGCATATGCCCTTGCTCAACATCTTGACCTGTTAAAGATTTTACCATTACAGCTTGAATATCTGAACTAAAATATTGCTCTCCATTTGCTACTGCTTTTATGGCCCTTAAGATGTGCTCACTTGCATTGTTCTTAGAAATATATCCTTTACAACCTAGACTTAAAACTTCTTGCACAATTCTAAGGTCATCATAACTAGATAATACAATAACTTTTTGTTCAATTTTATTATCTTGAAAATATTTTAATACTTGAAAACCATCTATAACCGGCATTGTAATATCCAATATTAAGACATCTGCAATATTGTCCTTATTACTATACCAATCAATAACTTGCTGTCCCGTTAAAGAATAACCTTCAACACTTATATCTTTATCCGTATCGACTACAGCTACAATTCCTTCAATTAATATTTGATGATCATCAGCTACGTGAATTAATATTTTCTTTTTCATTCTTAATTTTACAAATATAAAGTACATATTAAAGTTATACAATCCCACTTTTGGTGAACTTTTTTATCATGGTTTTCCGTGATTTCTAGTGCGAAAAATAGTGGCATAAGAATTCTGAAACATTGTTTTTTAATGCTTTATAAAGCTACCTTTTAAAAGTTGAATTTCATAAAAATAAAAAGTATTTATTTTAAACTTATAAAAATAAAAAAACCGAGAATTTACTTCTCGGTTTTTTTCGCACTAAATATACTAATATTAAGGACTATCGCAATCTATCTGCAGATTTCACAAGATCTTCATCCTTTTTTATAGCTTTGTTTGCCAAAACAGTAAGCAAAACAACTAAAATTGGTAAGAACATCCCAATACCTTTCTCCGAAATCGAAATTTCTCCAGGTAAAGTTAGAGATACATAAATCAATAATCCTAATAAAAAAAGATTGATCAAAATTACAAGTCGCCCAATTACAAATTGTAGCTTTCTATCTCTAAATAAAAAGACAGAAAAGAAAGATACAGTTGCAGAAAGAAAAAATAACAATGGAATTATTTTTAAAAGAAAAAAATCTCTCATAAATAAATCAAATGCAAAAACTTCTTGCAAGGGGTTTTTCCATAAATTAAAAACAAAAATCAAAGCTCCAGAAACAATACTGGCTACTAATAAATATATACTTTGTATTCTTTGAATCATGCTAAAATATAGAGATACAAAAGTAGAGTTTTCTTTTTTAAAAAGAAAACCTAAAACTTAAAAAAAATGT
>JAQWIO010000098.1 GCA_029248845.1 Polaribacter sp.
GCTCCGAAAGTAGGTCTAACAATTAAATATAATTTTTAAAATGAAAATTGCACTATTAGGTTATGGAAGAATGGGTAAAGAAATTGAAAAAATTGCTTTATCTCGTGGACATGAAATAGTAATCAGAAAAGATGTAGATGATATCATTGATATTACATTAGCAGACGTGGCTATTGACTTTAGTGTTCCCAATTCGGCTTTTAATAATATCTCAAATTGTTTAAATAACAATGTACCCGTTATATCTGGCACTACTGGATGGTTAGATAAATATGATGATGCAATTGCCTTGTGTAAAGAAAAAAACGGGGCATTTATTTATGCTTCAAATTATAGTTTAGGTGTCAATATATTTTTTGAACTAAACACACAATTGGCAAAAATGATGAAAACTATCGAAGGATATAATATTTCTATGGAAGAAATTCATCATACTAAAAAATTAGACAAACCTAGCGGAACAGCAATTACTTTAGCCGAGGGAATTATAGAAAATACTTCTAAAAATAACTGGGAGTTAGGAGAAGTAACCTCAGAAGAAAATATAGCGATTATTTCCAAAAGAATCTCTAAAGTTCCTGGAACACATACTGTTTGGTATAATTCTGAAGTAGATTCTATAGAAATTAAACACACCGCTCATAACAGAAAAGGTTTTGCTTTAGGTGCTGTAATTGCTGCTGAATGGATTTCTGGAAAAACAGGAGTATTTTCTATGAAAGACGTGTTAAATATTGGTTAAAAATTGTTTCATTTTCGCTATTTTGCACCTTATAAAAAATTAAAAATATTAATATGACTTTTTTACAATGGTTTATCTTTTTTTTAATTATTCAAGGAATTCATTTTTTGGGAACTTGGAAGTTATATCTAAAAGCAGGAAGAAAATCGTGGGAGGCTGCGATCCCTATTTATAATGGAATTATTTTAATGAGAATTATTAATCGCCCTAAATGGTGGATTTTCTTATTATTTGTTCCTGTTGTGAATTTATTAATGTTTCCGGTTATATGGATTGAGACTATAAGAACCTTTGGTTTTTATAAAAAATCAGACTCCTTTTTAGTAATTATAACTTTTGGTATATATATTTTATACATCAATTATCTAACAGACACAAAATACAATGCTAATAGAAGCTTAAAACCCAGATCTGAGTTAGGTGAGTGGATTAGTTCAATTACATTTGCAATTATTGCTGCTACTTTGGTTCACACCTACTTTATGCAGCCGTTTACAATACCAACTTCATCTTTAGAAAAATCTTTACTTGTTGGTGATTATCTTTTTGTTAGTAAATTTCACTATGGTGCAAGGGTTCCTTCAACAGTAATTGCAGCGCCAATGGTTCATGATTCTCTTCCTTTTACCGGAACAGCATCTTATTTAAAAAAACCTCAACTGCCATATACACGTTTCCCTGGTTTCCAAAAAATTAAAAATAATGACATTGTATGCTTCAATTGGCCTGCAGACACTTTAGCTACAATGTGGGGAGATACATCTGGTAAATTCACTTACAAACCTGTTGATAAAAAAACAAACTATGTAAAACGTTCTGTGGGTATTGCTGGCGATTCTATAGAAATGATAAATGGTTATTTTTACATCAATGGGAAAAAGAATACATTACCAGATAGAGCTAAATTACAGTTTTATTATACCTATGAATCAAAAAAACCTATCAACCAGAGCACTTATCCTAAATTTTTAATCGATAAGGAAAGAACGGGAGTTTATAAAATTTTATCTGAATATTGGAATAATTCTAAGGTACAAGATGCAATTAAAAAAAATGGGAATTTAGCTAAAATTGGTTCAGACTCTCTTTATACAGAAGTTGCTGGAGGTATAAATGCTGACTTAGCAAGAAAATTAAAAATGTTATCTGTTGAGGATAAAATTAACATCAATTTAACTAAAGAGGAAGTTGATCGCTTAAAGAAATATCCACTTACTGTATCTGTTAAAAAGGTAAATCATGGAGCCGATAATGCCATTTTTCCTCACATAGAAAAATTAGGTTGGAGTCAAGATAATTTTGGTCCGATTTATATTCCAAAAGCAGGAAGTTCTGTAGAATTAACTTCAGAATCTTTACCGTTTTATGAACAAATTATCAAAAACTATGAAAACAACGACCTACAAGTTGTTGGAGAAAATATTTTTATCAATGGGAAAAAAGTAGATTCATATACATTTAAACAAGATTATTTTTATTTGATTGGAGATAACAGACACAACTCTTTAGATGCTCGTTATTGGGGCTATGTGCCCTTTGATCATGTATTAGGGAAACCCGTAATGATTTGGTTTAGTTGGAATGCAAATGCAGCTTCTTTTGGAGCTAAATTAAAATCTATTCGATGGAATAGAATGTTTACCACAGTTCATGGTGATGGCAAACCTGTTTCTTACAGATATTTCGTTTTTGCGTTCATACTTCTATATTTTGGTTATAGCTTTTATAAAAGAAAAAAGAAACCCACAAGAAAATAAGAATAATGTCATTGTTTATTCCAACTTATTTTGCTCCTATTTCTCAATATACTGAAATCATAAAATCTGATAACGTAACTTTTGAAATGGAAGATAATTTTCAAAAACAAAGTTATAGGAATAGATGTTATATCTATAATTCTAATGGAAAACAAATGTTGAACATTCCTCTAAATGATAAGAATAAAGGAACAGCTAAAAGAAAAAAAACTAAAGACATGATGGTTAAAAATGATTTTCCTTGGCAAGAACATCATTTAAAATCTTTACAAACAGCCTATAGAACTTCTCCTTTTTATGAATTTTACGAAGATGATTTACTATCAATTTTTACAAAAAAATACACTTTTTTACAGGATGTAAATATTGATACATTTTTATTTATAACTGATGCTTTACAAATAAATCAGCAATACTCTAAAACCAAAAAATACATTTTAGAAGAAAATAACGATGACTTCAGAAAACTTGCGGATATAAAAAATCAACCAAAACAATCAAAAAAATCATACATACAAATGTTTGACGACAAACATGGATATATTGATAATTTATCAACTTTAGACCTTCTTTTTATGGAAGGTCCAAACGCCATAAGTTATTTAAAATAAAAAATGTAACTTTAATAAAATTTTATCCATGGATTTTTTAAAAACATTTATAGAACTTTATTTCCCTTCACAATCTGATGCCTTTGTTCAAAAGTTAAGTAATCTCCTAAAAAATAAGTTTTATAAAAAAAAAGAAATTATTGTAAAGTTAAAAGAAAATCCCTCAAAATTTTATATCTTAAAGAAGGGAATTGTTAGAAGTTATATAGTAGGATCTGAGGGAAAAGAGCATACTAAAATATTATATACAAAAAATAATTTTTTTGCTCCTTTAACAGCTCTTATTAAAAATAAACCATCCCTTTATTCTTTTGATTGTTTAACAGATTGCGAAATTTTAGAAGGAAATTACACTGATTTATTAGCATTGACAAACTCTGATATAGAATTTTCAGTTTTGTATTCGAAAATTCTTGAAGAAATGTATATCAGAACAGATAATAAAATTCATGATTTATCAATATTAAATGCTACAGAAAGGTTTATAAAACTAAAGAAAGAAAAACCTACTATTGAAAATCTAATCAAGCAATATCATATTGCTTCTTATTTAAACATCACTCCAACTCAATTAAGTAGAATTAAAAAGAATTAAAAAAATATTATTCAAAATAATTTTTTAATCTATTAACCTATGTTTATGATACTTATTGATCATTATTGTAATTTTAAACCATAGATCGCTATTTAGAAAAAGTTTTCATTTTATTCCCTAACAATAATATGAGCTTTATAAAAAAATTTATTGAACTTTATTCTTCTTCGGCATCTGAGGACTTTATAAAAAAATTAACTAATAGATTAAAAACAACGTATTATAAGAAAAATGAAAGCATTGTAAAACTCGGAGATATTTCATCAAAATTTTATATCTTAAAAGAGGGAATTGTTAGAAGCTATATAATAGGTCCAAAAGGAAAAGAACATATTAAAATATTACATAAGGGCATCAGTGTTTTCGCACCTTTAACTGATCTTATTAAAAAACAACCATCAACTTTAATCTTTGACTGCTTAACAAATTGTGAAGTATTAGAAGGAAATTTCTATGAATTATTTACACCAAAAAATTTAAACTTAGAGATCTCTGGCTTCTATATTAAAGTCCTCGAGAAAATATATACTACATCTGATAATAAAATTCATGATCTATCAATTTTAAATGCTACTGAAAGGTATATAAAATTAAGGAGAGAAATTCCTAATATTGAAAATCTAATTCAACAATATCATATTGCATCTTATTTAAATATTACTCCAACACAATTAAGTAGAATTAGAAAAGATTATTATTCAAAATAAAATTATTCTATGCAACTATGTATAGAAATATAACAGTTCATTATTGTACATTTAGGTATTAGGAAGCATTTCCCCCAGATATTAAATTTCACGTGTTTCTATAATTATAAAAAGACTTGTTAATTAACTAACAGGTCTTTTTTACTGTTACAGAAAATGATGTTAAAATTATTTATCCATTCATTATGGATTACATTTTATTTTTCCAGCAGTAATTGTCTTTTTATTCTTTAAAAAAAAATGGAAAACTGTCTACTTCATTTATATTTCAAGTATACTTGTAGATTTAATCCATTTAATGGTAACACCTATTATTTGACATCAACAGATGTAGTGTTGGCTTTCATTTCCTGAGTTCTTACAGGACTTTCACAATATATTATATTCTATTTGAGTGTTTTTATAAAAAAAACTAAAACAATATCACTATTTTTTTATGTGAGGATCAATTATATAGATTGTTATTTGTAATATTTTTTTAGAAGATTGCCCAACTCAGAAGATATATTAAACTTAAAAATTAAAAAAAGATAAATTACAATAATTAGAATACTTTTTAAGATAATATTAATGATAGGATGAATTGGAAATTTTAGTAAATAAATATTTTCAATAGGAAAATCCCAAAAATTAAAAAACAAATATAAAATAGCGATAATTAAAATCATCTTAAATGTCTTATTCGTGTATGGAGTAATAGAAAACTTAATTTTCACAAAAAATAACTTAAATGAATTTGCAAGAAAAATGACAATCAACGATGCTAATGCTAAACCATCTGTACCCATCTCTAACTCATAGTAAAAGAGTTTATTTAAAAAATATACGGACAAAGCCATGAAGATACTAATTGGTAAAGTTATTTTGTAAAACTTAGAATTATTTATGATAGCGCCATTATTACCCAAAAAACCGTTATATAATTTAAGAGAAGAAATCATGAAGACAACGAATACACCTCCTGCATATTCTTCAGGTAATAATTTATATAACTGCTTTATATTCGCATTAATTAATAGAAAGAAAAGACCGCTAATTAGTAATAAATTAATAGAGCTTTTTTTATACAATGATGCTACTTCTTCATGATTATCTTCATTTAATGTTTTAGAAGTTAAGGGCTGTAAAATATTAAGCATAGCTCTACTTGGAGCTTCTATAAAAGAACCAATAAAAACAGCTACAGAATAATAAGCAGCTTTGACTAAAGATTCTTTTCCTGGAATCATATATTTATCTATATCTAAGATAATAGCTCCTGCACTACCCGCTAAAATAATGTATCCTGAAAAACGGATTACTTCTTTGAAATTATCTGGTTTAGATAATGTAAATTTTGGCATATATAATTTAAGTGCATAAAACATCATAATAAACATTCTTATAAAATAAGCACCTGTCAAATAGTATATAAATTCTGTTTTTGAAATAAAACTAAAATAAACAAGAAATAATAAGATCATTACAACAACTCGATTGTATAATTCTTTCAAAATATTACCAAATACAGATTGAAACTGAACTTTAGCCCAAGCATAAAAAATTTCAAAATAAGAGGTCGATAAAGCAACTAAAAAAATAATATAGGTGTACTCTTTAATAATTGGATTTTTTACTGATAAATAATCGCCTATTTCTTGGTAAAAATAGTTCCCAAAATAAGCAATTGGCATTGCTATCAAGAATGGTAAAAAAAGGACAGACGTCAAAAAACGATCTTTTTCAACTTTTGTCAAATAGCTCGAAAAAAACTTAATAATTGTATGATGAATTCCTAGGGCAATTAAAGGCATTAGTAAGTTTGAGGTAGATAATAAATAAGTTACTAAACCATAATATTCATCCTCCAAAAAACGGGTATATAAAAATAAAGTATTTATACCACCAAAGGCAAAACCTAAATAAATAAAAAATGTATTCTTTAAAGATTGCTTAAAAATTATACCCATATTACGAATGTAGACTTTTAATAATGAAAGCTAACTTTTTAGTTAATTCTTTTCTGTGATATTTTCCTATGTTTTTAGAATTCACTTTTAAATTTCCATTTTTATATTGATGATAAAATTTTAGTATTTCTGATGATAATTTTTCATGATTGCTAAAATCAATAAGAGTACCTGAGTCTGTTTCCCTTATAATTTCTGCTAAATCTCCATCTTCAGGACCTATTGCTAAAATTGGTCTTTTTGCAATTAAATATTCAAATAATTTACCCGTTAAAATTCCTTTAGACTTTTTAGTATTTGGGATTAATAATAATAAAACTTGTGCTTTACTCTGGTATTCAATTGCTTTTTTATGATCTACATAGCCTTTAAAACTTGTATTTTCTTCTAATTTATTCTTAAAAACTTCTTTTCTTACATCATCAGAAATATCACCAATAAAATTTAATTTTAAATCATTTTTAAAATTTTCATTCTGAGAACAAAGTTTTCGTAAAACTTTAAAAAAAAGTTTTGGATTGCTTTGTTTTGGCAATAGTCCAATATATGAAATTGTAAACAATTTATCTAAAACAGTATCTTCTGAACTTGGTATTTCATTGTCAAAACCATTGGTAATTACTTCTACTCTACTTGCATTTAAAGAAAACTGTTTTTTAAGACTTTCACTAACAGTAAGCACACAGTCTGCATTTTCTAATACCGATTTTTCTAATATTTTATTTTTCTTTTTTGCAAATAATCGTTCATTAAAATCTTTATTATAATATAAATCTGTCCATGGATCTCTAAAATCTGCAATCCATTTTAACTTGTTTTTTTTATGTAATTTCTGAGCTATCAAATGCATACTGTGTGGAGGACCAGTAGAAATAATAACATCCACTTTATTTGAATTTAAATACTCTTGAAGAAATTTCACAGAAGAATTCACCCAAAATACTTTAGGGTCAGGAATAAAAAAATTACCTCGAATAAAGGATAAAAAGCTATTTTTACTAGCATTAGAAATTCCTCCTTTTTGTGATTTTTTTTTCTTCCAAAAAAGCAGGTCTGCAGGTTCCCAAATAGAGTGTTTTAAAACTTTAGTATTTTCGGGAACTTCATCTAAAAGAGTCTTATCTTCTTTAGGGTACCTGATATTATCAACAGTATATACAACAGGGTCTATACCATATTCTTGTAAATACTTTACGAACTTCAACCAACGCTGAACTCCAGAACCTCCTGCAGGAGGCCAATAATAGGTAATAATTAATACTTTCAAACTGTTAAATTGTCATATAACTCAATTAATCTTTTAGAGGTTTTTTCCCATGAAAACTTATTTCTTACAAAATCCATTCCGTTTTTCCCTAGTTCTGATCTTAATTCCTCATCTTTATAAAGCCTAACAACTTTAGAAGAAAAGTCTTCGACATCTTTTTCTTTATGAACTAATCCTGTATTGTTTTTTTTCACTAATTTTTTTTGAGCGATTGCATCACTAACCAAAAGTGGTTTTCCGAAACTCATATATTGAAATATTTTATTAGCATACGCAACATCATGTTGTAAATTTCTATGCAGCGGGGAGATACAAACATGACTTGCCAAAATATATGATTGAAATAAACTTACATTCTGCCACCCTTCAAAATCCACAAAACCCTCTAATTTTAAATCTTTAACATATTTCTTTAAGATTGGATCTGTTGTGTTTTTACCTACAATTACGAGCTTTAAATTTCGAATTTTAGACTTTAATTTTTCGGTGGCACTAATAGCTGTTTTTAGACCCCTTCGTAAATGAGTATCACCCAAATATAAAATAACAAAATTATTTTTATACCTTTTTATTATAGTTTCATCAATCTTATATTTTTTATAAAATGATTTTCTAATGGTGTTTGGCACTAATACTAACTTATCTTTTGAAGAGGGAATTCTTTTCTCTAAATTTTCAAGAAACTCTGGAGAAACGGAAATAACTTTATTCGCTCTTTCAATAAATTCTCTTTCTTTAATTTTCCATTTTTTTGATGAAATAATATATTTCCCTGGAAATTTTTGAAGATGAGGATATAACTTCATTACTTCAGGAACATTATCATGTAAATCTAAAACAACTGGAAGTTTAATTTTTTTATTCGCATTAAAAACTGCTTGCGCAATTCGAATGTCATGAATATGTAAAACATCAATCTTTGTTTCTATTATAAAGCATTCAATCTTTATTTTCATTAATAGACTGTAGAAAGGAATTGTGTAAGCTAAAGCAGATAATTTATACTCCATTTTATTAGAAGAGTATCTTTTAACTTGAATTCCATTAATAATTTCTGATTCCTTTTCATCAGAATATTTTAAACAAAAAATAAAAACTTCATGTCCTGCATTAATTAGAGAAACTGCCTCATTTTCTACTCTTGGATCAGGAGGAAACTCTGCATCTAGAATCATTCCTATTTTCATGCTTTCTTCTTCTTTTGATAAAAAAACCATCCAATAGGTATCAAAAATAACATAGCGTAGGAGAAAATAGAAATTATTTTTCCTTGTTGAATTACTTTTGGTTCAAACTTAAATTCTATGATGTGCTCTCCTACAGGAACTATCATTCCTCTTAAAACGTAATTCACTCTATAGTGAGGTGTTAATTTTCCATCAACATAAGCATTCCATCCATCTTTATAAAAAATTTCAGAAAATACAGCAAATTGCTCTTTTTTAGTTTTAGATTGATAGCTTAATGAAGTAACATTATAATTAAGAAGTTCTATGGTTGCTGTGGAATCTTGTTGTACCTTGAAATTAAATTTTCTTTTCAAATGACTTTTATCAATAACAACCTCACTTTTTGTATTTAAAGAATCCAATGCTTGCATTTCCTCATTGGCAGAATGAACAATTTTTATATCTTGAACATACCAGGCATTTCCATTTGCATCCGGGTTTAACTGAGCTTGTTTCTCTCCTTTATCGTTACCTACAATAAAGTATTTGGTATTTAACATGTTTAAAACATGCATATTGTTTTTTGCAATTTGGTATTCAAACAACTCTTGATAACGCATCATTTTTGCAGCATGATACCCTCCAATAGATTGATGAAAATAAGAAGTACTTCCATCATTCATTGGATTTATAGTGAAATTACCAACTCTAAAATGTGTTTTATCTTGTCGTATACGTTTATCAGCATTTGAAGCTATAAAAGGCTTGTCTATTTTTCTTGATGATTTAAAATCATCTTTATTTACATAATTTTTATTCACTGAAATTAAGTCAAATAGAACTAAAATAATGAATGCTATAACTGCAACTTCTTGTTTTAATTTATTTTTCAAGAACATCCATAAAACCCCTGCAGAAAGCAACATTAAAACTAGAGAGCGAAAAGAATCTATTAATAACATAGATTTTCTATCTGCAATTAAAGCATCGACTAGCCCTTGTAATTGATTGTATTGGGAATCCCGTAATCCTTCGAAAGATGAAAACATATGCGCTAATAAAAACCCAAAAACTACCAAACCACCAGAAAGATAAATCGCTTTTTTTAAGTTTTTTTGTTTTTCATCCAAAGATACTTCGAATGAAAAAAATTGTTTCAGACCTAATATAGCTAGTATTGGCACACACAATTCTGCAATAACTTGAATAGAAGAAACAGCTCTAAACTTATTGTACAAAGGGAAATGATCAATAAAAAAGTTCGTTAAAAGCTCAAAGTTTCTTCCCCAACTCATCAATATCGAAAAAATTGTTGCAGCAACCAACCACTGTTTCAATCTTCCTTTTACTAGGAATAAACCTAAAAAAAATAGAAAAAATATTACCGCACCAATATAGGCAGGAGCTTCTATAATTGTTTGGTCTCCCCAATAGGTTAAAACTTGTTTAGAATAATCTTTTGCTACTTTTTTACCTGCTTTTTCTTCTAATAACTGATAAAATTTTGAGTCTTCTCCTAATTCTTCAACAGTACCACCACCCATATAACGTGGAATGAATAAGTTAAAAGTTTCTAATTTTGCGTAACTATATTCTGTGATGTAACTTTTTTCTAGACCATTTGAAGCAACTTTAATACTCCCTTTAGGATCTATCGTTAGTTCAGATTTTCCTCTTGTACTAAAATCAGCATATTCTTTCATTGCCATTAAACGAGAAGAATTTGCAGCAATACCTAAAAAAACAGCAGTAATAATTATAATACCTTGTTTCATAAAAACAGGGAACGTCTTTAATCTAATTGCATATATCAACTCGATAATCCCCATAATCAACAAACAGAATCCAAGATAGTAAGTCATCTGAGGATGGTTTGTGTAAATTTCTAAAGCCATTGCGAGACCTGTGGTTATAAAACCAAGAATATATCTTTTTTGAAAAACCCATACTACTCCGGCTAAAACCATTGGCATATACCCAATTGCATGTGCTTTTGCGTTGTGTCCTGCACCAAATATGATGATTAAATAAGTAGAAAACCCAAAGGCCAATGACCCCAAAATTGCCAATCTCCAGTTTACTTTCAAAGCCATCATCAACACAAAAAAACTTAAAAAATATAAGAAAGTATAATCTGCTGGTCTTGGTAAGAAACGTAAGGCTTTGTCTATAATTCTTACACAATCATATGGGTAATAAGCACTTACCTGATACGCTGGCATGCCACTAAAAGAAGCTCCAGTCCAATATGGCTCTGAATTATTATCAGCTCTAAAATCATTTATCTCTTTTACCATTCCGGTAAATTGAGTAATGTCAGATTGATGTAGTTTTTTTCCATCTAAAACAGGATGGAAATATACAATTGAAGCCAATAGAAAGATTGCTAGAGCAATTATGTAAGGAATAACTTTATTAGAAAATTTCAAGTGGATACTTTTAAATTAATATCTATTTTAAAATATAAAATACTTGTTTATTTGTGATTAATCAATCTCCTCAAAATCTACATATTCCCCAACAGAATCCTTGCTTTTCTTCTGATTCATTGGCTGCCTATCTATTACAGTTTCTCCTTCGGGTACTTTATTTTTAGATTGTTGTTGTTTACCTTGATACTGCTGTTCCGCTTTATTTTTGATCGTTTCTGCAGCTTTTTTAATTAAAAAAGGTGCAAACAATCTTGCTAAGAACTTAAAGACATAATAAAAAAGAAGAATAAAAAATATTGTTTTTAGTAAGCCCATTTAAATATATATAAATTAATGAACTCAAAAATAACAATTTGAACACAATTGAAGCGTTTACAATCTATAAAAATTTCATAAAGTCAAAAAAATATAGAATGCTTTTTAAAAACAGCATTTTTAACCTATGTTTGTGTTTATTGGATAATACTAAAAATAAAATTGTATTCTAACTTATGAAAAACCTTATTTTAAATTTTTTTTTAATTTCCTGTTTACTTGCAACAATATCCTTAAAAGCTCAGTATACAGAAATAATAAACTCGAATAAACCTGGTTTTTCAGACAGTCCTTATAGCGTTGGTAAAGGAGTTTATCAATTTGAAAGTAACTTTTTCTTAAAAAACTTGACTACAGAACCTACTTTTTCAATACCTCAAGCATTTGGAGTTGATCTTCTTTTTAGAACTAGTCTATTTCTTGAGAAATTAGAACTAAATACACAAATAACTTTTCAAAAAGACAAAGTAGCTTTTCAAAATATTTTTAATTCTAATTATTTTACTTCTGGAATAAGCAGGTTTACAATTGGAGCAAAATATTTATTATTTGAACCCACCTATAAAGATGTATCAAAAGAAGTAAGAAGCTGGAAAAGACGAAATACTTTTGATAAAAAAAGATTTATTCCTTCTGTTGCTATTTATTTAGGTGTCAATTCAGACTTTATCAATGAAATTCACAAAACAGGAAATATTACACCAAAAATAGGTGTATTATTACAACAAAGTCTAACAAACGATTTTAACCTTATTTCAAATATTTTTTACGACAAAATTGGAACTGAATTTTCTGAAATTTCCTACATAATTTCTGCTACACATAATTTTTTTGATCGATGGTCTGGTTTTTTAGAGCATCAAGGAATTATTCTTAAACACCAAAAATACTTTAATTTAGGAACAGGACTAACCTACTTATTTAATAAAGATATCCAAATTAATACTTCTGCGAGGTTTTTACTAGAGGGACGATCGAGAGGTTTTTATGGGAGTTTAGGAATGTCTTACAGAATTGATAAACACAAGGATTCTTTTGTAGAATTGGATGAAAATGGTAAAAAAATTACAGAAACTCCAGTATCTATCTACAACAACAAACAAAAAAACGGTTTTTTCTCTCGTATTTTTAAAATTTTCAAGAAAGATAAAAGAGTCAAAAGAAAGCGAAAAAGAAAGCGAAAAAGAAGCTAATTTAGGATTTAAAACTATGATTTTATTAAAAAAAGTTACTTCCAAAAAAGAAATGAAAGACTTTGTACTCTTTCCATTTTCTTTGTACAAAGAAAATGAGTTTTGGGTTCCTCCTATTATAAAAGATGAAATTGATAATTTTGATCCAACAAAAAATCCTGTTTTTAAAAATGCAGATGCTCAATTCTTTGTAGCGATTAAAAACAATACAATTGTTGGAAGAATAATCGCTATCATCAATTGGTTTGAAGTTGAAAAACAACAAATTAAAAAAATGCGTTTTGGATGGTTTGATGTAATAGATGATCTTGAAGTAAGCAAAGTACTATTGAACAAAGTGAAAGAAATTGGCCTCAAAAATAATCTAGACTATATTGAAGGTCCTGTAGGATTTAATAACCTAGATAAAACAGGAGTATTAATTGAAGGTTTTGATCATATAGGAACAATGATCACTTGGTATAACCACCCATATTATAAAGAACATTTTGAAAAATTAGGATTTATAAAAGAGAAAGAATATTTAGAAAATAAGTTTAAATTTAAAAATGTAGATGCAACGTATTTTGATAGAATAAGTCGTGTTTTAAAAAGACGCTTTAAATTAAAAGCACTAGATTTCACAAAAACGAAAGACATACTCCCTTATATTGACGAAATGTTTGATGTTTTCGAGAAAAGCTATTCGAAGCTATCAACTTTTGTTCCTATTTCAGATTCTCAAATAGCTTTTTTTAAAAAAAAATACATCTCTTTTATCAATCCAGAATTTATAAAATTTGTAATTGACGAAAACAATAAACTAATTGCTTTTGCAATTGTAATGCCCTCTTTTTCTGAAGCTTTACAGAAAGCAAATGGTAAATTATTTCCATTTGGATTGCTCCATTTATTAAGTGCACGAAAGCACGCAAAAGATGTTACTTTCTATTTGATTGGTGTACATCCAGAATATCAAAATAAAGGTGTTCATGCCATTATTTTTGATCAATATACAAAAACTTTCGCTCCTCTAGGAATAGAAAATTGTATTAGAACTCCAGAATTAGAAGATAATGAAGCTATCAAAAAGTTGTGGGAAAAATTTAACCCAGTTACTCATAAAAGACGTAGAACTTATAAATTAGAAATCGATGCAACTATTTTATAATTCAGAAATATCCTTAGAGACAAAACAAATTACTTTTGATAAGATTGAAAGTAAACATATTGTGCGTGTATTGCGAAAAAAAGAGAATGATATTCTAAAAATAACGAATGGAAAAGGATATTTATTTGAAGTTAAAATTAATTTTGCAAACGATAAAAAATGTCTCGCAGATATTATTGCTGTAAAAGAAAAAAAGAATCCCAGGAATTATTATTTACACATTGCAATTGCTCCTACCAAAAATAATGACAGAATTGAGTGGTTTTTAGAAAAAGCAACTGAAATTGGTATTGATGAAATAACACCAATTATTTGCGCTAATTCTGAACGTAGGAGTGTTAAATTAGAGCGTTTTAAAAAAATAATTCAATCCGCTATGAAACAATCTTTAAAGTTCACGTTACCAAAACTCAATGAACCTAGAAAATTTAGTGATTTTATAAATCAAAATTTAGATGGTAAAATTTGCATAGCACATTGTGAAAAAAAAGAAAAAAAAAAATTAAAATCTGTTATCGATGCCTCTGAAAAAGTGACCATTCTAATTGGTCCTGAAGGTGATTTTTCTTCTGATGAGATTAAGAAAGCACTGATGAAAAAATTTATTCCTATTACTTTGGGGGAAAGTAGACTTCGGACTGAAACAGCTGCTTTAGTTGCTGTAAATAGCGTTTCTTTTATAAATGAGTAACTTTTTTACTATCTTGCTGGGAATCTAGCGATAGGGAATATATGAAGCAAATCATCTTTCTTTTTTTTACTTATTTATCAATATTTGCTTACGCACAGGATGTTGCAATCTTAAAATATAATGGTGGTGGAGATTGGTATGCAAACCCAACCGCAATTCCTAATTTAATAGCATTTACAAACCAAAATATTAAAACTAATATCTCTAAAAACCCTAGAATAGTTTCTGTTGGAAGTGAGGATATATTTAGCTTTCCAATAGTCTTTATGACAGGTCATGGCAATATTTATCTTTCAGATAATGAGGCAAAAAACTTAAAAAATTATTTAATTTCAGGAGGTTTTTTACATATTTCTGACAATTATGGATTGGATAAATTTATTAGAAGAGAACTTAAGAAAGTATTTTCAAAATTAGAACTTATAGAAATACCAGTAAATCATCTTATTTATAATCAAAGCTATAAATTTCCAAAAGGTATTCCAAAAATTCATGAACATGATAAAAATCCAGCACAAGGCTTTGGATTGTTTTATAAAGGAAGGCTTGTTGTTTTTTACGACTTTGAAACTGATTTAAGTGACGGTTGGGAGGATGCAGAGATTCACAATAATCCTAAAAATGTTCGAGAAAAGGCATTACAAATGGGAGCAAATATTATAGAATATGCATTTAAAAATTAGTTCGGATATAGAAATTGACAACCTAAAAATAAACTTTGATGAGAGTGGTTTATGGGTTTTAAATATTGCAATTTCTATTATTATGTTTGGTGTTGCTTTGGGAATCTCTATAGATGATTTTAAGAGGCTTTTTAAAAACCCTAAAGTAGTTTTTGTTGGTGTATTATCTCAATTTTTAGTATTACCAATGGCAACTTTTTTACTAGTCATACTCATAGAACCACACGCGAGCTTAGCATTAGGAATGATGTTAATTGCTGCTTGTCCGGGTGGAAATGTTTCTAATTTTTTTAGTAAAATGGCTGGAGGTAATGCTGCATTATCTGTAAGTTTAACGGCTTTTGCTACTTTAATTTGCATTGTCATGACTCCTTTTAATTTACAGTTTTGGGGAAGTTTATACGGACCCACAAACAAAATTATAAAAACAGTTTCTTTAAATTCTTATGATTTATTTAAATTAGTTACTTTAATTTTAGGCATCCCTTTAGTTCTTGGAATGGGAATCAAACATTATTATTCTACAATAGCAAAAAAAATAGAAAAAACTCTAAAACCTTTATCAATGCTAGTTTTTATTGCATTGATTCTCATTGCATTTTCTCAAAATTTAACTGTTTTTAAGAATTATATTCACCATGTTGCTATTTTGGTAATTATACATAATATAATTGCTTTTATACTCGGTTTTTATACTGCTAAAAGTTTCTTTTTAAACAAAAAAGACACCAAAACTATTGCTATTGAAACAGGAATTCAAAACGGAGGTTTAGGATTGTTATTAATATTTGGATTCTTCGATGGTTTGGGCGGAATGGCACTATTAGCAGCTTTTTGGGGGATTTGGGATATTTTTTCTGGTATGATATTAGCGACTTACTGGGGAAGAAAAAAAGAAAACAGATTAGAAAAAATTTAATCTATGGTTCAAAAAATTTGGTTTTCTCTTGTTTGTGGTTTCATAAAATTGGGTTTATTTTTTTATAGTAAAAAAATTAGGGTAAAAGGCATTAAAAATATCCCTAAAAAAGGGGCGATATTGTTTGCTGTAAACCATCCTAATGGACTAGTAGATCCCTTGTATGTAACCACAACGAATAAAAGACAAAATCATTTTTTAGTAAGGGCAGCTTCTTTTAAACATCCATTTGTAAAAAAAATATTAGAATCTCTATATCTGATGCCTATTTATAGAATTCGAGATGGAATTCAGCAATTAGCAAACAATCAAGAAATTTTTAAAAAGTGTTTTAACATTCTCAAAAAAGGTGAAACTTTGATGATTTTCCCGGAAGGAAGTCACGATAAAAAAAGAACTATAAGACTTTTAAGCAAAGGTTTTACAAGAATAGTATTTGGGGCTTTAGAGAAATATAAAAACTTAGAGATTATGGTTATCCCGGTTGGTATCACCTATCAACATCCTTCGCATTTTCCTGCAAAAGTTTGTATAAATTATGGGCAACCGATTGCAACAAGAAATATTTTCGAAGAAAATACTTCTGCTAAATCTATCAACATGTTGAAGGAGGCAGTTACAAAGCAATTAAAAGAATTGAGTGTCCACATTCCTAATGATGAAAATTACGAAATTACCTTACAACAGTTGAATGACGCTCAAGTTGATTTCACACATGTTGACAAAGTGAATAAAATGATTAAAAGTAGTAAAATTCCTAAGAAAAAAACAGTAAAAAAAAACCATTTAAAACCTTTATTATATCTCATTATACTGAACAATATCATACCGTATTTAATTTGGAAAACAGCGGCTAAAAGAATTGATGAGATTGAATTTATTGATACGTTTCGCTTTAGTCTAAATTTGGGATTGTTTGCTATTTTTTTTAGTTTAAAGACTTGGTTAATTGCAACTTTTTATGGGATTTTAGTTGGTTCTTTTTACCTAACAATTTCTGTTTTGATGATTCTTATTTACGTAAAATGTGCTCCAACAACTGCAAAAAAGCATCGTAAGTTACCATAACTTTACAAAAAGACTAGCCCTGATTGCAGCAAATGTTTGAGCTCTTTTGAGGAACGAAGAAAGCGAGTGCGAAAAGCAGGAAATAGCTTCTAATAAATAATAGCGTCTTGAATTATCTGCTGAATTTCGGTTCTCATATTAGTCTTTATTAACCCATCATTATTCATTGTTGGGTACACTCTGTTAGATAAAAAAACATAGATAATTTCACTTACAGGATCTGCCCAAGTATAAGTGCCTGTAAAGCCGGAATGACCAAAACTATCATCAGAAACGCAACCACATGTAGCTTTTACTTCTGGGTTTAATTGGGGTTTGTCAAAGCCTAAACCACGTCTTACATTCTCCTCAGAAAAATAGCGTTTATTAAACGTATTTATAGTTTCTTTATTTAAATACCGTTTGCCACCATAATATCCTTTTTGCAGATACATTTGCATCATCTTTGCAACATCATTCGCATTAGCAAATAACCCTGCATGACCTCCAATACCCCCCAACATTGAGGCTCCCATATCATGTACATTTCCATGTAATAATTGGTTCCTGTAATAGGTATCTTTTTCAGTAGGAATTATTTCATTTTTATTAAATTTTAATAAGGGTAAATAACTAGTTCTATTGGCTCCTAAAGATTTATAAAATTCTTCATCCGCAAGTTTAGCTATTGATTTGTCGTATTTATTTTCAAGTACTTCTTTAAATATATAATAACCTAAATCACTATATTTATATTCAGAAGTTTCAGTTTGGTCTGCTTCTTTAATTCTTTTAAGAATACTGTCTTTATAATTTTTAACCAAAAAAATATTTTCTGCAACTTTGGTATCGAATTCATTTGACTTTACCGAACGGTAAAATTGATTTAAATTGATGCCTGTTAGACTGTCTTGTGTTTCTTTATAAAACGGAATCCAAGGTTTTAATCGACCAAAATGCGATAGTATTTCTTTAAAAGTTAAAGTGTCTTTATTTGAATTTTTAAAATAGGGTAAGATTTCTATTAGTGTGTTATCTAAAGAAATTTTCTTTTCCTCTTCTGCCTTCATAATTAAAGGTAAAGAAGCTAAAATTTTAGTGAGTGACGCCAAATCATAAACATCGGAATTCCTCACGAACTTTAATTTTTCACCTGTATGATACCCATAACTTTTAGAAAAAACAACCTTCCCTTTTCTGGCCACTAGCACTTGAAAACCTGGAGCCATTTTTTTCTCTAAAATAAAAGTTGCTATAGAATCTATTTTTGATAATTTTTTTGAGGATAGTTTGACTGCTTCAGGTATTGTATACTCAAATCGACTTAACTCAGAAGTGGTAAAACCATGACCTTCTAAAAAAAAATTTTTTATAGAAACTGGTAATTTACCTTTTGCTTCAAAAGCTCCAAAAATTAGTTGAGCAGAAAGTTCTTGTGCTATTTTACTATTCTGATAAGAAACAATTATTCCTTCTATATTTGTAAATTTTTTAACCTGCAATAAACTATAGGGACTCGCAAAAACATCTAAAATGACATTTTTATTTTTTGCAATTTCTTGCAACCAAACAAGTTCTTTATTATTGAATTTATAGCTTTTCCATGGATGTAAATTGGATTTATGAAAACCTATAATTACGAGGTTATAAGGTTTTATTTTTTGGATAATTCCTTCTAAGTTTTTATCAGAAATTACATCTACTTTGGTGTAATTTTGTAACATATTTACAAAGTGATTTCCTGAATCATCTCCTAAGTGAACATAGGCAATTTTTCTTTTTTCTAAATTTCTGACAGGAATATCAGCTTTTGTGTTTTTTATGACAGTGAGTGCGTTTTTAATCAATTCCCTATGAAGTAAAATGTCTTCTGTAGTATTTAATTCTTGTTGAATGTTTTCTATTGCAATGGGTTGATAAATGTGTAAACCAGCCCAATATTTTGCTTTTAATATTTTTCTGACAGAAACAGCGATTCTTTCTTCAGTTAAGGTTTTTAATTCAATCGCTTTTTTAATTAAATTAATTGTAGCCGGAACTTCTTGTGGTATTAATAATAAATCATTACCCGCTAAAATAGCGGCCAAATTTATTTCTGCCGATGTTGCATAATTTGCAGCACCTTTCATATTTAGACCATCAGTAATGACCAAACCTAAAAAACCTAATTTTTTCTGTAATAGATTTGTCACAACATTTTTAGATAATGACGATGGCAGTGCTGCATCGGGTTCTAAACTTGGTATGCTTAAATGAGCTGTCATTACACTTCCTATTCCTGCATCAAACACCTTCTTATAAGGATACAATTCTATAGAATATAAACGTTGAATATCAAAATTAACAAGGGGTAATGTTTGGTGAGAATCGGCAGCTGTATCACCGTGTCCTGGAAAATGTTTTGCGTTTGCTAGAACTCCAAGACTTTGCATTCCTTTGGTAAATGCTATTGCTTTTTGAGTTACATTTTCTTTACTTTCCCCAAAAGAGCGATTTCCAATAATTGGGTTTTCAGGATTTGTATTGATATCAACAACAGGAGCAAAATTTATATGGATACCTAACCTTTTACAGTGTTTTCCTATATGTTTACCAAATTTTTCGACAAGAGAATCGTTTCTAATGGCACCTAGTGTCATATTCCAAGGGAATCTATAAGTGTTTTTTAATCGCATGTCTAAGCCCCACTCTCCATCAAAACCAATCAGTAAAGGCAGTTTAGATGCTGCTTGATATTTATTGTTCAGTAGTGCTTGTTTTTCTGGAGTTCCTTGCATAAAAATCAAATTACCAACATGATATTTTGTAATCATTTCAGTAATAAAATCTTCATGTTTTTTATCAAGATTAGAATAGGCTTGTACCATAAACAACTGACCTATTTTTTGATCTAGGGTCATGCTTTTCATAATACTATCTACCCAAATATTTTGAGCTGCAGCATCTTTTGTTCTAAGAGGATCTAGACTTTGAGCAGATAAATTAAAGAAAATACCGACAAAAAGGAGAATAAAAAACGTTTTCTTCATACTAATAAATACCAATTATTATACCAAAAAACGTTTATGCCAACTATCTTTAGCAGGAATTTCCCAATTAGATTCAAAGTCTGTTTTAGAGCTCACTATGTTATTAAAAACAATCGTTTCTGGTGTTACTTTACCTTCTTTTACAAATTGTTGAAAATTAAATAATTTTACAGAATTAATACGATTTTTATCTTTAAAAGTGATGTTCATTTTATTCATTAAATCAATATTCAATTCATTTTCTAATTCTTTTAAAAAACGAACGGAACTATCAATCGAGCATCCAGAAATAGTAGTAAAACTTTCATCTACTGCCAATACTAAGAAATGATTGTATTTGATCGTAAAGGACCCCTTTAAACGATCCCCATGACGAGTCCATTGATTGATGAAATCTTTTGCTTTTGTTGAAATATATTCAACTTCTTTTTCAGTAAATTCTCTGTTAGATTGGTATATCCAAATACGTGAATTATTTGGTAAGTTTTTATAAGGTATATACATTATCTCAAATTAAATTTCTGTTGCAATGCCTCTAATTTTTGAGCATCAGACATTTTGTTCTTTGATACAGACATTCTTTGTTTAATTTCTTGCAGGACCTTTTTTGTGTAAAGTGGAAAATCTGCATTCTGAATCCAGTTATTGTAACCAGGATTTTCTTTTAAAACTTCTTCCACAATTCTTCCTTTGTATTTTCCGAATGAAAAAACTTCTTGATGTTCGTTATTCATCAAAATAAAACCAGCAAAATCTGCTCTAATGCCGTGAGTAGAAAAGTTACTAAGAGCATCTACAGAGTTTTCAATATCATCATATTTATCTAATTGTGCTAGCAAAATTTCATAGGTTGCATTGGTGTCTGCTTCTGCACCGTGAGCACCTTCTAATTCTTTTCCACAGTAAAATTGATATCCAGCACTCAGTGTTCTTTGTTCTTTTTTGTGAAAAATCACTTGTACATCTATTGCTTTTCTATTCTTCATATTAAAGTCAATTCCTACACGCAGTAGTTCTTCTGCGAGTAAGGGAATGTCAAATCTATTCGAATTAAAACCAGCTAAATCTGCACCTGCGATCATTTCATTGACTTCTGAAGCGAGTTCTTTAAAAGTAGGTTCTGACACTACTTTTTCATTGGTAATTCCATGAACATTTATCGATTCTTGTGGGATTTCCATTTCTGGGTTTACCAGCCAAGTTTTACTTTCTTTGTTTCCATTTGGAAATACTTTAAGAATTGAAATTTCTACAATTTTATCAGTTACGATATTTATGCCCGTAGTTTCTAAATCGAAAAATACGATGGGTCTTGTTAAATTTAGTTTCATTCATTTTTTTTGAGTCCTCGGATAAACTCATGGGAACAAAATTGTCTTTTGAGCTTTTAAGAAAACTATTTATTATTCAGTTAATTTTTAATTCTTAAAATATAATTTTTTTTGCATTTCTAATTAATACCATACAATATTTACTAAAAGAAACCTAGAAAGGTATAATTTTATAAAATTATAAACCTAAGAGTCTATTTTTTTGAAATTATATTTTATCTCAAAGATTTCTTAAAGATAAATAAAATTGTGATTTCCTTTTAATTTTAAAAGTGTTTTCTGACAATTGTTTTTAAAAAGAACTCATTTTCTAAAAATCAGAAAAATAAATTATATAAATCTTAATTTGAAGATACACTTTTAATTTGGTTATTTTTGTACTATGGTAAAAGAAATTCAGCTTAGAATAAATTTAGTAGAAGAACTCAAAGAAGATATTCTATTACAAAAAGCATCTAAGCAATTAGAAGTTAATAAAAATGAAATTTCTGCTCTAAAAGTATTGCGTAAATCGATTGATGCGCGTAAAAAAGACATTATCTTTAATTATAAAGTTGCTGTTTATATCGATGAGAAAATTCCTGAAAAATCTGATTATGTTTTTGATTATAAAGATGTTTCTGATGCAAAAGAAATTCATATTATTGGTTTTGGACCAGCTGGTATGTATGCTGCATTACGCTGCATAGAATTGGGTTACAAACCTATTGTTTTAGAACGAGGTAAAAATGTACAAAATAGAAGAAGAGATATAAAAGCAATCAATCAAGATCATGCTGTAAATAATAATTCTAATTATTGTTTTGGTGAGGGTGGTGCCGGAACCTATTCTGACGGTAAACTTTACACACGTTCTTTAAAACGAGGAGATGTTAGACGTATTTTTGAAAATTTAGTATTCCATGGCGCAACTGAACAGATTTTAATAGATGCACATCCGCATATTGGAACCAACAAGCTTCCAAAAATCATAGAGAATATTCGTGAAACTATTTTAAAATTTGGTGGTGAAATTCATTTTGAAACTCGTGTTACAGATTTTGTCTTAAAAAATCAAAAAATACAAGCTATTCAGCTTGAAAATGGACAAGAATTATCTGTTAATTCAGTCATATTAGCAACGGGACATTCTGCAAGAGATATTTATGAATTGATGCATAGAAAAAACATTGCACTGAAAGCAAAATCTTTTGCAATGGGAGTTCGTGTCGAGCATCCTCAAGAAATTATCGACCAAATTCAATATCATTGTTCGGGGGAAAGAGACAAATTGTTACCAGCTGCAGCTTATCGTTTAGTTCATCAAGTAAAAAACAGAGGTGTTTATTCCTTTTGCATGTGTCCTGGTGGTTTCATTGTTCCTGCTGCTACTGCAAACGAAGAAGTTGTTGTAAACGGAATGTCTCCTTCACGAAGAAACAACAAGTATGCAAATTCTGGGATCGTTGTTGAATTAGATATTGATAAAGATTTTAAAAAATACGAAGAATTTGGTGCTTTAAAAGGGTTAGAGTTTCAAAAAGATTTAGAAAAAATTGCATTTTTTGCTGGTGGAAGATCACAAACTGCTCCTGCTCAGAGATTGGTTGATTTTGTAGACGGGAAATTATCGCAAGAATTAAATGACACTTCTTATCAACCAGGTTTAAAATCTGCACCTCTGCACTCACTTTTACCAAAAATTATTGGGAGTAGATTGCGTAAAGGCTTTGTTAGTTTTGGTCAAAAAATGCACGGATATTATACAAATGAAGCTAATATTGTTGGTGTAGAATCTAGAACTTCATCGCCAATAAATATTCCTAGAACAGCCAATTTAGAACACACACAAATAGAAGGATTATTTCCCTGTGGAGAAGGTGGTGGTTATGCTGGTGGAATTGTTTCTGCTGCAATGGATGGAGAACGTTGTGCAGAAGCTGCGATTGCAAAGCTATAAATACTACTTTAAAAAAGAATATATCATTTTCAAATTTCTTATTTAATCGTAGAATTACTTTTGAAAAAAAGCTTCTTCATGAATACGAATAAAGGCTAAAAAGTTCTAGATATATTAAATCCGAAATGAATATCACCTCCAAAAAAATCGCCAGTAGATTCAGTGATAAAACTTTTTTCAATCATGGTGATAGCATTCGATAGAATGAGCTGAAAAACATGCCCTCCAGTTTCAATATCTATCCCAAATGCTAATGAATTTCTTGCATCTATAGATTGAGATTCATTAAAAGCGACATAATATTCACTATTAAATGAAACTCTTTTGCTTAATTTTATTCTTGTTCCAAGACCCAATGCAAAAATATCATGAGGGTCTGCGATTATTCTTACTGTATTTCTATGCACATAGGTAGGTGTTAATTGATATGAAAAAGAAGGACTCACTTTTCTGGCAATCAATACCTGCCCAACATAAAACAAACTTTCAGCAAAAGTTCTTTTATCTATTGGATCATAATCTTTTAAAGTTTTTACAGCTACACTTCCAAAAAGAGAAACTGCGAAGGGAAAAGAGTTTTCGCCATTTTTTTGTTTAAGTAAACTATATTTTAAAAAACTATCATAGGTTTTTTCGAAACTACTTCTTCCAAAACCAATTGTTAAATTATCATTTAAGCCATATTCTAATGCGAAACGAATATTAGATTGATCTAGTCCAAAAAGTTCATCAAAACCTAGATTTATACGACCAAATCTATGAGAAATGATAAATTCTAATTCTTTGTCTTTTCTGTTTTCAATAGAATGTCCGTTTAAAATTCGTGTTCCCTTAAAAGTAGCTGTAACTATATTTGCTGTTTTTGGAGTTTCTTTATCTAAAATATCTAATAAATCTTGCCCAAAAAATTGATTACTAATACCAAGTATAAAAATCGTTAATATAATTTTTTTCATCTTCTATTTCTTGTAAGGTTTATGATTAAGTTCAAAAGTAACTTTAATTTCTTTGGCAATTTTTTTAACAACAAGTCTGGGAATTTTAATAGAAAAATCCTCTAAAAATAAACCGAATTCTCCTTTCACAAAAATAGTATTTCCAATTCTAGTAAAAATAGAAGGGATTACAATTTCCTTGCTTACCCCATGAATGGTAATAATTCCTTTCACATCACATTTAGTTTCCAGACCTCCTATCTTATTAAAATTTAAAATATCACCTTTAAAAGTTGCTTTTGGAAACTTATCTGACTCTAAATAATTCTCATTAAAATGCTCTTGCATCAAAGCCTTTTCGAATAAAAATGATTTGATTAAAATAGAAATAGCCATTTTTTTTGTAGAAGTATCAATAATACTCAACACTTGGTTGTTTTCTGCTTTTATGTCTTCAATTGGCGTAGAAGAAAAGAATTTTATTACTCCATTTTTAGTTAAATACTGTTCTTGAGAATTGGTATTGTATATGAACAAGAAGCAAATTAAAAATGTATAAGTCGTTTTCATTTATTAAGTGTTTAAGTTTTTTTTATTTACTATTTCTGACTTTATGAGAATAACGTCCATTAAAAAACCCGTACAAATTCCTTTTAAAATAATCGTTTGACCTACTTTTAATAAATTTATTTTTTGTGTAGCTTGGTCTGACAAGTGACATAAAACACTACCAAAATCATGATTGGTTTTTAGTGTAATAATTCCTTTTTGTTTTTCTAATTTTAATTCTGAAATTGTTCCAGATACTTTAATAATTTTATCTAAGTAGCTTCTATTAGCTTTCGTTTCATCGGAGGAAAAATCATCAATGATTTTGTCTGCAGTTATGATTATATCAGATTTTACGTCTAAAACATTCACATGAGGCTTATTATAAATTTGATAGGCAATAAAAAGGCTTATAATTCCAATACCTAAAATTATAGTAATTATTTTCTTTTTGTTCATTGTCTTTATTTTAATTATTAAAAGCTCCACCATCAACCCAACAAACAATTGCATCTATTTCATCTTGGGTTAAAGAACCCTCTATTGGCATTTCTCTACTCACAACCTCAGATTTTATACTTCCTGCTTTTGCTTGAATTAGCGTATAAGTGGTTAACTCTGGAAAAGTACCTCCACTTCCATGACATTGAATACAATTTGCATCTATAATTGGTTTTACACTAATAGCAAAAGTAATGTCTGCACATGCATTTGGTTCTAATTCTATCGTATCTTCTTCAACATTAGTCAAACAAGAAGTTAAAGAGATTACTAAAAAAAATAAAAAATATTCTTTTCTAATCTTAAAATAGTTTTTCATAATAACTGATTTTATTTAAATGTATATATTAATAATCAATCTAGTAATCATTTTTTGACAGGTTATAGGCCGTTCATAAAATTGCCATAAGGATCTTTAAATTGGGTACCTTCAATAAATCTAAATTTAGTTAATTTTTTAAATTCTACTAATGCCCAAAGAATAAACTCTTTTACAAAATAAGCGTCAGCAATATTCATATTTGGTTGAAATTCTCTTAAAAAATGATCTAGGGGAGTTATTTTATCTAGCTCATTTTTATATTGCAACTCTGTATATTCATCTAATAATTCAAAATCTTCATTTGCATTAAAAAACCATGAGACTATTTCATCATAGGGTGTTTCTGTATCTTGCTTTTCTAACTTTTTTATCTCCGGAAAATAAGTTGGAAATAATGTTTTAATAGCATTTTTGATCAAGTTTTCTGCTACGACCTGAGCTCCTTCTTGTTCCCCTTCGTAAACCAATTCTACTTTTCCTGTAATTGCAGGAATTATTCCATCAAAATCACTTAAACGAATCATTGTTCTTTCATCACCAGAAATTAAAGCTCTTCTTTCTGCTGTACTTAATAAGTTTTCGAAAGCAGTAATACTCAAACGCGCACTTACCCCACTTTTTGCATCTATATATTCACTCTCTCTAGCTTCAAAAACAATTTGCTCTAACAGATCTTTTGCTAATTCTGGAACTTGAATAAATTTCTTTTGAGAAATTGTTTTAGTAGCTTCTTGTTGGGTGATTGTTTTTGCAGTTTCAATATCTTCTGGATAATGAGTTAAAATTTGTGAACCAATTCTATCTTTTAAAGGAGTTACAATACTTCCTCTATTTGTATAATCCTCTGGATTTGCAGTAAATAAAAATTGCATATCTAGAGGCAAACGCAACTTAAAACCTCTAATTTGAATATCGCCTTCTTGTAAGATATTAAACAATGCTACTTGAATTCTTGCTTGTAAATCAGGTAATTCATTAATAACAAAAATACATCTATTTGCTCTTGGAATCATTCCGTGATGAATAACTCTGTCATCTGCATAACTTAATTTAAGATTGGCGGCTTTAATTGGATCTACATCACCTATAATATCTGCAACAGTAACATCTGGAGTTGCTAATTTTTCAGCAAATCGTTCTTCTCTATGCAACCAAAAAATAGGAGTTTCATCCCCTTTTTCTTTAATAATTTCTATTGCAAACCTTGAAATCGGAGCTAATGGATCATCATTAATTTCAGACCCTTCTACAACAGGAATATAGTCATCCAATAAATTTACCATCAATCTTGCTAAACGTGTTTTTGCTTGCCCTCTCAAACCTAATAAATTGATATTATGCTTACTTAAAATGGCTCTTTCTAATTCTGGAATCACAGTGCTCTCATAACCATGAACACCTTTAAAGGCAGTTTCTTTACTCATTATTTTACTAATGAGATTTTCTCTCAACTCATCTTTAATAGATTTAGATTTATATCCTGTTTTTTTTAACGCTCCTAATGTTTTTATATTTTCTATTCTCATTTATCCTTTAATTCGTTTTTTTCTATTTGTTTCATAATCTTCAAAAATCATT
>JAQWIO010000132.1 GCA_029248845.1 Polaribacter sp.
GAGACTGTTCCGGAAACAGTCTTTTCTTGTGCAAAAGAAATTTGCACAACCAACGCTATAAATAGCATTAAAATTTGATTAAACTTTGTCTTCATATTTTTATGATTATTTGAGTTAATTGGTTTCAAAAATCTTAAATAAAAGTTAATAAAACAACTTTTTTAACACTAAACTTTAATAATTTATTTGATAATGATTAATAATACTGTTAAATTTTTACGTAAACATCATGTTTACAAGGAGTTGTTGTTTTTTTGTTGATTTGAGGTTGAGGTCAGGAGTATTTATCTTTTTTCTTTATTTTAATATAATTTTGCTAAATAATTACATATTTAAAATAATTATGTTAATTTTTAATTTATAATGTAATTTTTTAAGAATTAATATTAATTGTTAGTTGTTGGTGAATTTTAGCTGTAAATAGTTTTAACACCCTTTTTTAAATTTAAAAGAAGTTTATCCAACTAATACTCAATCTACTTTTATTTAAATCAAAATTTTGTGATGAATTTCTTCCTATTGCAGTACTTAAATTTATCTGAGCTTTTCTTGCTGTGAAAAGATACCCTAAACCAAGACTAAAAAGATTTTCGCTATTTTGGGTGGTTTTAAATTTTCCAAAATCAGTGATCGTATATAGGTAGGATTTTTCTGAAGTTAAAAAACGATATTCCACATTAAAATAGCTAAAGCTGCTCGTAAAAATACTTTGTTCATTAAAGCCTCTAATAGTATTTGCTCCTCCAACTCGAAATAGCTCATTGTCTAAATAATTATTAGAATTTAAGAAGGAGGTGCTGTTTTTTATAAAAATACTGTTTCTAAAGTTGATGCTCCATAAATAGGAGGCTGATGTTTCTAATTTAAATTGATTGGAATTTTCTTGACTTGTTTTTCTACTTCCAAAACTAGGATTGATTGCTAGTGAAAATAAATTATTAAAAAAAAAATCGTTTTTAGCAATACTATAATTAAAATGAAGCCCTAAAAAATGATTATTAAATGTTTCAAGATTGTTTCTGTTTATTTTATTGAGATTTTCTGATGACTCAGAATTATAAGTAACTGCAAGTTTCACTTTAGGCGCAATGGTGTAAAATAATTTTGAATCGAATTTTGTATTTAAAAAAGTTGAATCTTGTTTGTAGATTGAAAATGAAATTTGAGGGGTAAATTTTGAGTTAAATATATATGGGATCTTAGAAATTAATTTTAACTCCTGCCTTTCTTCACCAATGCTATTCCAAAATAATTCAAATTGTTCTCCCTTGTCAAAAAGATTATTGAATTTTAAATCAACGTTACCATTGAATAGTATTTTTCCATTTTCTTTGGAAGTAAAACTTATTATTCCGTCAAAACTATTGTGTTGTTTTTTTTTAAAGTATAAAAATAATGACGTAGAATCTTTTGTAAATAATACTTCAGGAGGTTTTATGATAGATACGAATCTTAAGTTTTTTGAAGCTTCATTTATTTCAGCTACTTTAAATTGATTAAAAACACTATTTTCACTAATATTAAAATAATTTTTTAAATAAGATTTAGGGAAGTTTTCATAGCCTCTAATAACTATATTGTTGATGATTCTCTCTTTAGAATGTATAATGTTTAATTCAGCAAACAAAGTTTTATTTTTAATGTTGATGTTTTTGAGCTGTACTTTAGAAAAAGATTTTCCTTCTTTGTCTAGCCTATTTGAAATTTTGTTGAGTGTAGTCTGAATTTTTTTTACAGGTATAGTGACCGTATTATTTGTAATTTTAAACTCTTCTAAGTAGATCTTAGAATTTGAATTCACTTTTATAAGGGCGATATTAATTTTTGTGTTTAAAGAAAATTGGACAATGTAAGTTGTGCTTACTTTTTCAATGGTATTGACAGTGTTTGTAAAATACCCTAAATTTTTCAAATAATCAGATATCTTATTAATTTCCAAATTGATTGTTGCAGTGTCTTTGTGTTTTTTTACATAATCGATTTTTTCTAAAATTGATGCCTCATTTTGGTCTTTGGAAGTAAGTTTCAATCTTAAATCCTGAGCCAAGAGACCTCTTATTGAAAATAGTATAGAAAAAATAAAGATATAATACGTTTTTTTTTGCTTCAAAATGGATAAAATATAAGTTCAAATGTAAAATAAAATGACAAAAATCTATCAATTTAAAATCATTAAGAAAAAATAACTTACTGATATTTGAATAATTAGAAATTAATTGTACATTTGCGCACTCTTAAAAAGAGACAATGTTTAATTATAAACGAAAAACAGTAATAATTTAGTATGCCAACTATTCAACAATTAGTTCGTAAAGGAAGAACCAAAATAACTAAGAAGAGTAAATCGGCTGCTTTGTCGTCTTGTCCTCAAAGACGTGGAGTTTGTACACGTGTTTATACTACAACGCCTAAGAAACCTAATTCAGCAATGCGTAAAGTTGCCAGAGTTAGATTGACGAATGGTAATGAGATAAACGCATACATTCCAGGTGAAGGACATAACTTACAAGAGCACTCGATAGTATTAGTTAGAGGTGGAAGGGTAAAAGATTTACCAGGTGTTAAATATCACGTGGTACGTGGAGCATTAGATACTGCAGGTGTTGAGGGAAGAACTCAGCGTAGGTCTAAGTATGGTGCGAAACGCCCAAAAAAGTAAAATTAGTAACTTTTTTAATGTAAAGACATGAGAAAAAGAGCAGCAAAAAAAAGAGTCTTATTACCAGATCCAAAATTTAATGATCAGCTAGTAACACGTTTTGTGAATAACTTAATGTGGAGTGGTAAGAAGTCAGTAGCGTTTAAAGTATTTTACGATGCATTAGAGCTTGTAGAAGAAAAAAAAGGAGAAGGCGAAGAAAAATCGGCTTTAGAAATTTGGAAAGATGGATTGTCTAATGTAATGCCTCACGTGGAAGTAAGATCTCGTCGTGTTGGTGGAGCTACCTTTCAAATTCCAATGCAAATTAGACCAGATCGTAAAGTATCTATGGCTATCAAATGGATGATTTTATATACTCGTAAGAGAAATGAAAAAACCATGGCACAACGTTTAGCAGCAGAAATTTTAGCAGCAGCTAAAGAAGAAGGTGCAGCGGTGAAAAAACGAACTGATACTCACAAAATGGCAGAAGCTAACAAAGCATTCTCTCACTTCAGATTTTAATAGAAATGGCTAGAGATTTAAAATTCACAAGAAATATAGGTATAGCAGCACATATTGATGCTGGTAAAACTACGACTACAGAACGTGTATTGTACTACACAGGAGTTTCTCATAAGATTGGGGAGGTTCATGATGGTGCAGCAACAATGGACTGGATGGAACAAGAGCAAGAAAGAGGGATAACCATTACTTCTGCTGCCACAACCTGTACATGGGATTTTCCTATAGAAAATGGACAAAAAACTCCAGACACCAAAGGGTACCACTTTAATATTATCGATACCCCTGGTCACGTAGATTTTACTGTTGAGGTAAATCGATCTTTACGTGTGTTGGATGGTTTGGTTTTCTTATTTAGTGCGGTTGACGGTGTTGAGCCACAATCTGAAACCAACTGGAGATTAGCTGATAATTACAAAGTTCCTAGAATTGGTTTCGTGAACAAAATGGACCGTCAAGGATCGGACTTTTTAGGAGTTTGTCAACAGGTAAAAGATATGTTAAAGTCAAATGCGGTGCCAATCGTTTTAAACATTGGTGACGAGGATGAGTTTAAAGGAATCATAGATTTAGTTAAAAATCGTGCTATTGTATGGCATGATCAAACACAGGGAGCAACTTTCGATATTATCGAAATTCCAGAAGAGTTAAAAGAAGAGGCTCGAAAGTACCGTGCACTTTTAATTGAAGAAGTAGCGAGTTACGATGAGAATCTATTAGAAAAATTCATGGAAGATGAAGATTCCATAACAGAAGAAGAAGTGCACAGTGCATTGAGAGCTGCTGTAATGGATATGGCCATTATTCCTATGATATGTGGGTCTGCATTTAAGAATAAAGGGGTTCAGTTTCTTTTAGATGCTGTATGTCGTTATTTACCTTCTCCACTTGATAAAGATGCAATTGTTGGTACAGACCCAGATACTGAAAAAGAAATTTCTCGTAAACCTGATGTTTCTGAACCTTTTTCAGCCTTAGCATTTAAAATTGCTACAGATCCTTTTGTGGGACGTTTAGCATTTTTTAGAGCCTATTCAGGTCGTTTAGATGCAGGTTCTTATGTTTTGAATAATCGTTCTGGTAAAAAAGAACGTATCTCACGTATCTATCAAATGCATGCCAATAAGCAAAATGCAATTGATTATATCGAAGCTGGAGATATTGGTGCTGCTGTTGGATTTAAGTCGATTAAGACGGGAGATACTTTGTCTGCAGAGAAACATCCAATTATTTTAGAATCAATGGATTTTCCAGATCCTGTAATTGGTATTGCTGTTGAGCCAAAAACAAAGGCAGATGTAGATAGATTAGGTATAGGTCTAGCTAAATTAGCAGAAGAAGATCCTACTTTTACAGTGCGTTCAGACGAAGCTTCAGGTCAGACAATTATCTCAGGAATGGGAGAGTTGCATTTAGATGTCATTGTAGATCGTTTAAAACGTGAATTCAAAGTTGAAGTAAATCAAGGACAGCCTCAAGTAGAATATAAAGAAGCAATTACAGCTGAAGCGGACCATAGAGAAGTTTATAAGAAACAATCTGGTGGTCGTGGTAAGTTTGCAGATATTGTGTTTACCATTGGGCCTGCTGATGAAGGAGTTCAAGGTTTACAATTTGATTCTATAATTAAAGGAGGGAATGTTCCTAGAGAATTTGTTCCTTCTGTAGAGAAAGGTTTCAAAGAAGCGATGAAAAATGGACCTTTAGCAGGTTATGAAATGGATTCAATGAAAGTTACCCTAAAAGATGGTTCTTTCCACGCGGTGGATTCAGATGCATTGTCTTTTGAATTGGCTGCCAAATTGGGATACAAAGCTTCTGCAAAATCTGCAAAAGCAAAAATTATGGAACCATTGATGAAATTAGAAGTGTTAACTCCTGAAGAAAACATGGGAGACATTGTAGGAGATTTAAACAGAAGAAGAGGTCAGGTAAATGACATGAGTGATCGTGCTGGATCTAAAGTTGTAAAAGCAATCGTTCCTTTATCCGAAATGTTCGGTTATGTAACTGCTTTAAGAACGATGTCTTCAGGTAGAGCAACTTCTACCATGGAATTTTCTCACTATGCTGAAACTCCTTCTAATGTATCTGAAGAAGTAATTTCAAAATCTAAAGGTTAATCTACTAAATATTATAAGATGAGTCAAAAAATTAGAATAAAATTAAAGTCTTACGATTACAATTTAGTAGATAAATCTGCTGAAAAAATAGTAAAGACGGTGAAGAGTACTGGAGCCATTGTTAACGGTCCAATACCATTACCAACCCATAAAAAGATTTTTACAGTATTACGTTCACCACACGTTAACAAAAAATCTAGAGAGCAATTTCAATTAGCTGCATACAAAAGATTGTTAGATATCTATAGTTCTTCTTCAAAAACTATTGATGCTTTGATGAAACTGGAGTTGCCAAGTGGTGTTGAAGTTGAGATTAAAGTATAAGTAAATACTAACTTTCGGTTTAATTTTGTTAAGCCGAAAGTTTTTTATATTTTTGCAGCCCGAATAAGAATCGGGTACTACTATTTTTAAGGTAAAATTTAATAATAGTGACATGTCTAGAGCGTTTCGCGAAGGAAAAACGGAAAAAACAAAATCAGCGTTGAATTTGTTTTGCGCTTTTTTTTTTTTTTTGAAGAAACTCAAAGGATTAAAACGAAACAATAGTTTCAAACAAATAATTATTAATAGACGCGCTGGATAAATTTCTATCGTCTAAAATTAAACTAAATGTCTGGGTTAATAGGAAGAAAAATTGGAATGACCAGTTTGTTTGATGAAAACGGGAAGAATATTCCTTGTACAGTAATCGAAGCAGGTCCTTGCGTTGTTACCCAAGTCAGAACCGAAGAGGTTGACGGTTACAATGCGTTGCAGCTTGGTTTCGATGACAAAAAGGCGAAGAGTTCTAACAAAGCGTTAGACGGTCACTTTAAAAAAGCTGGCACCACTGCTAAGAAAAAAGTCGTTGAATTTCAAGGATTTGAAGAAGAGTACTCATTAGGAGATGCTATTACAGTAGAACATTTTGAAGAAGGCGAATTTGTCGATGTATCTGGTGTTTCTAAAGGTAAAGGTTTTCAAGGGGTTGTAAAAAGACACGGCTTTGCCGGAGTTGGACAAGCAACTCACGGTCAGCACAACCGTTTAAGAGCTCCGGGGTCTATTGGTGCTGCATCTTATCCTGCAAGAGTATTCAAAGGGATGCGTATGGCAGGAAGAATGGGAGGAGAAAAAGTGAAAGTTCAAAACTTAAAAGTATTAAAAGTGGTTGCTGAAAAGAACCTACTTGTTGTGAAGGGAGCGATTCCTGGACATAAAAATGCTTTTGTAACTATTCAGAAATAATGAAAGTAGCAGTTTTAGATATTACAGGAAAAGATACAGGTAGGAAAGTTGAACTATCTAGCGATGTATTTGGTATAGAACCTAATGATCATGCTATATATTTAGACGTAAAACAGTATTTGGCAAATCAGCGTCAAGGAACTCACAAGTCTAAAGAAAGAGCTGAAATTACAGGTTCTACAAGAAAGATAAAAAAACAAAAAGGAACGGGTACTGCTAGAGCAGGTTCTATCAAGTCTGGTGTTTTTAGAGGTGGAGGTCGTATGTTTGGACCAAGACCAAGAAGTTATTCTTTTAAATTGAATAAAAACTTAAAGCGTTTGGCTCGTAAGTCTGCTTTGAGTATTCAAGCAAATGATAAAAATTTAGTAGTTATTGAAGATTTTAATTTTGATGTTCCAAAGACAAAAAACTTTGTAGATGTATTAAAAGCATTAGAGTTGGATACTAAAAAATCATTGTTTGTTTTAGGTGATGAGAATGCAAATGTGTATAAGTCATCAAAAAATTTAAAAAACTCTAAAGTTATCAAAGCTTCAGAAATTAATACTTATGGTGTTTTAAATGCCAATAAAGTAGTTGTTACTGAAGGTTCTTTAGAAGGAATTAATACAAATTTAAGCAAATAGGGATTCAAAATGAGTATTTTAATAAAACCTATTATTACGGAAAAAGCAACAAACGACAGCGAATTATATAACCGTTATTCATTTGTTGTAGATAATAATGCTAATAAATTAGAAATTAAAGCTGCTGTTGAAAAAGCATACGGAGTTTCTATTTCAAGCGTTAAGACTTTAAATTATCCAATTCAAAGAAATACAAAGTTTACCAAAAAAGGTTTGGTAACGGGTATTAAAAGTGGATACAAAAAAGCCATCGTTCAATTAGCAGAAGGAGAAAGCATTGATTTTTATAACAATCTTTAAGAAAAGACAGTATGTCAGTTAGAAAATTAAAACCAATAACACCAGGTCAGCGTTTTAGAGTTGTAAATGGGTTCGACACCATCACAACTGATAAGCCGGAGAAAAGTTTACTTGCTCCGAAAAAACGATCTGGAGGTCGAAACAGTCAGGGTAGAATGACCACTCGTAACATCGGAGGAGGTCATAAACAAAGGTACCGTATTATCGATTTTAAAAGAGATAAAAATGGTATTCCCGCAACAGTAAAAACTATAGAGTATGATCCAAATCGTACTGCATTTATTGCGTTACTTAGTTATGCTGATGGTGAAAAACGTTATGTAATTGCACAAAACGGTTTAACAGTTGGTCAAACAATTGTATCAGGAAGTGATATTGCTCCAGAAATTGGAAATGCAATGCCATTGAGTGAGATTCCTTTAGGAACTACAATTTCATGTATCGAATTACGTCCGGGACAAGGAGCTGTTATGGCTCGTTCTGCTGGTTCTTTTGCGCAGTTAATGGCAAGAGATGGGAAGTATGCAACTGTAAAGTTACCTTCAGGTGAAACAAGGTTAATCTTGTTAACTTGTTTGGCAACGATAGGAGTTGTTTCTAACTCAGATCATCAATTACTAGTATCTGGTAAAGCAGGTAGAAGAAGATGGTTGGGTAGAAGACCTAGAGTAAATGCTGTAAGAATGAACCCTGTAGATCATCCAATGGGTGGTGGTGAAGGACGTGCTTCTGGAGGTCATCCAAGATCAAGAAATGGTATTCCTGCGAAAGGATTTAAGACCAGGTCTAAGACCAAGGCGAGTAATAAGTATATTATAGAACGTAGAAAGAAATAATTAAGTTATGGCAAGATCATTAAAAAAAGGACCTTACGTTCACTATAAGTTAGAGAAAAAAGTGTTAGCGAATGTAGAAGCTGGTAACAAAACAGTAATCAAAACTTGGTCTAGAGCAAGTATGATTACACCAGATTTTGTAGGACAAACGATTGCTGTTCATAACGGACGTCAGTTTGTACCAGTATACGTTACAGAAAACATGGTAGGGCATAAATTAGGCGAATTTTCACCAACACGTTCTTTTAGAGGACACGCTGGTGCAAAAAATAAAGGAAAAAAATAGGTAGGCAATGGGAGTTCGTAAAAAAAATATGGCAGATCAGTTAAAAGCAGATAGAAAGCAACGTGCTTTCGCGAAGCTTACTAACTGTCCTACATCACCAAGAAAAATGCGTTTAGTAGCAGATCAAGTAAGAGGTGTAGAAGTTGAAAAAGCTTTACAAATCTTAAAATTCAGCCCAAAAGAAGCATCTATAAATTTAGAGAAATTGTTATTGTCTGCAATCGCAAACTGGCAAGCTAAAAATGAAGATGTCGCTATTGAAGATGCAGGATTATTTGTA